>WTHD01000148.1 GCA_011523265.1 Candidatus Binatota bacterium | reverse complement strand
CCAAGATGGCCCGATCAGCACCCATCGCCAGACCGGTCCTGAGCTGCTCGGTCACCACGCTGTCGCCAATACTGACTAACACCACCTCGCCGGAGCCCAGTTTTTCCTTGATACGGAGGGCTTCCTCAAGAGCGATCTCATCAAACGGGTTGATGACATATTTGATATTATCCGTCTCGATACCAGATCCATCAGATTTCACACGGATCGTTGTCTCCGGGTCAGGGACCCGTTTGACCGTCACAAGTACTTTCACCAGTGTTTTCCTCCTGTCATGAATTACGCAAATATGGCTCGCTTCAGGCGCGGCCCCTAGTTCAACGCTTCGCACCCTGGCTGTCAAGCGTGCACGACCAGACCGTCAGGAGGAGCTATGCACCCTCCGACCCGTCCAACTCAAGAGAGCGGATGACCAAGACGGCTGGAGAGCTCTTTGCCCGCCTGGATGGTCAGAGGGGCTAACTCTTGCTCAAGCCGTTCGAGTCCAATCCGATAGGCAGGGCCGCTGACCGCCAAGCTCCCAACGACTGTACGGGTGTAATCCCGGATCGGCACGGCCACCGTCCGCACATCGGTCAGGTGTTCACCGTTCTCAAGCGCATAGCCTTTCCGGGACACCTCTTTGAGTTGGGCTTCTAACAACGTCCGGTCGGTAATGGTTTGCTCGGTATGCGTCTGGAGCGAATCGAGCAGGGAACGTTGGACCTCTTCTCTGGTCTCAAAGGCTAAATGGACTTTCCCCGCGGCCGTGCAGTGCAGCGGCAGGCTTTCCCCAATATGCGAGACGATGCGAACGGCCTGGTCGGGTTCAACCATGTCAACCGGCACAACTTTTCCCTGCCGCATCACAGTCACATAGGCCGTCTCACGACAGGCTTGGACGACCTCACCCAGGACCGGCTTGGCTTGTTGCAACAGCCCCATGTGTTGGATATAGGTCTGCCCGAGTTGCAGACATTTTGTGCCCAGACGATAGTTCTCAGTCGAACGGTTTTGTTCGATATAGCCGCGTGATTCCAATGTTGCTAGGATTCGGAAGATGTTATTTTTGTGAAGGGTGAGTCGTTTACTCAGTTCAGTCACACCGAGTTCCGCATCAGTATGGAATTGCTCAAGAACGTCGAGGGCATGGGCGACCGCCTGGATAATATAATTGCTTTTTTCTCGTCGCACCACGGTATCTCCTTAGCCAGAAACAAGAACAGTCTTCTAATGGAAAAACTGTTCTAATTTAAACTCATTTCAATTGTCAACAGAGTTATAAAATTGTTTTGTAGGAATTTTCGACGTGAGCGCAGCGTCTTCCTTCACGATTCTCAACCCGAACGGCACCTTTCCAGTGGTGCTCACCTGTGAACACGCGTCATGCGCGCTCCCGCCTGAATACGGGACGCTCGGGATTCCTCCTGACGAGTTACGGCGTCATATCGGCTGGGATATTGGTGCTGGGGCGGTTGTCCAAGAGATCATCCAACATACTGATTCCACAGCCATTTTATCTCAATACTCACGCCTCTTGATTGACTGCAACCGTGACCTGTCAGACGATGACCTCATTATTCCCGAGAGCGACGGCACGCGCGTTCCGGCTAATGTGCATCTGACCGAGGCCGAGCAACAGCAACGCATTATGCAGTTCTACCAGCCCTATCATGCAGCTATTGACCGCGTGCTGACGCAAAAAATGCCCCCGCCTGTCTTTCTGCTCAGCGTTCACAGCTTTACCCCGGTCCTCGGTGAGAAGAAAAGGTCGTTTGATTTAGGCATCCTATTCGACCGCTACGAAGACCTTGCCCAGGAGTTCGGGCAACGGCTGAGCCATACCGGCTACCGGGTGCGCTATAACGAGCCTTACTCCGGTTATGATGGGCTTATCTTTAGCGTCCGGAATCATGGCGAGTGTCATCATCTCGTCTATCTCGAAATCGAAATCAATAATGGCTTATTGCTGGACAGGACGAGTGTTGCTGCAATGGGCCAAAAGCTGAGCCACGTGCTGAAGGACGTATTTCTGCCCCGCTGAAAACACCCCAAGGAGTAAACGAGTCCTCCAGTCAGACACACGTTTACTCTTTGCCAACAGACTGTTGAACGTACGGAAAGGAGAACCCACATGCGTATCATTCTCATCGGTCAAGCCGCGTTTGCTTCAAGCTCGCTCGATAAGCTCCGGGATAAGGGCCAGGACATCCTGGCGGTGTTCTGCCCCCCGGATAGAGTCGAAGGAAAGTTTGATCCGGTCAAAAAGCGGGCAGGGGAACTCGGTATTCCCGTGTATCAACACCGCTCCATGAAGAGTCCGGAGGTCCTGGAGAAATTTCAAGAACTCGACGCTGATCTCGCCGTATTGGCCTTCGTGACCCAAATTGTCCCGCCTCCCGTGTTCAACGCACCCAAACTCGGCAGTATCTGTTTTCACCCGTCACTCTTACCCAAGTATCGTGGTGGGAGTGCGATTAACTGGACCCTGATCAATGGTGAGAAAAAGACCGGCATTTCCTGGTTCTGGGTAGACGAGGGTATTGATACCGGTCCGATACTGGTTCAAAAAGAAGTCGAAATTGGTCCAGAGGATACAACCGGAACCCTGTACTTCAACAAACTCTTCCCGCTCGGTATTGAGGCCGCTGGTGAGGCGATCGATCTGATTCAAGCCGGTAGTCCGCCACGCATTGTCCAAGACGAATCCCAGGCCAATTACGATCCGTTGTGTCGGGATGAACATTCGGGCATCGACTGGTCTCAGCCAGCCCAAGCCGTCTTTGACCATATTCGCGGGTGCGACCCGCAGCCCGGCGCATCGACACTATGGCAGGGACAGAAAATTCGCTTGTACGACTGCCACTTGGAGCCGTCTGGCGGATCAGCAACACCGGGACAAGTGCTCGCTCTTGGGGATGGGACGGTCAGCATTGCCCTGAACGGTGGCACGGTTGTCGCCAAAAAGCTGCGCGGTGAGCCGGGCAAAATCGCCGCTGACGAGCTCGCCGGGCATATTGGGCTTCGAGTGGGTTCCCAGCTCGGCTGAGAGCACCTCCACTGGGCTTACTCCGATTCGACGGGCTCAAGCTCGACCAGAACCTGACCAAGTTCGACGAGATCCCCGTCGGCCACATGAATGGTAACTACCCGGGCATTCCCCTCGGCGGTCAGCGCATTCTCCATTTTCATCGCTTCGAGAAGCACGAGGGTTTGGCCGTCTTCGACGACCTCGCCTTCGACGACCTTGACGGCGAGAATTTTCCCTGGCATGGGGGAGCGGATCTCAGGTTCAAAGCTCCCCCTCGTCCCCCGCTGGCGGGCTCGAGCGTCCTGAGGGGGAGTGTGATTGAATTCGTAGGTCCGCCCCTCGATGGATATCAGGCTGCGGTCACCATCCCGGACCACATGGGCATGAAGAGGATGGCCATCAACGAGGAAGGTGATCGTACCATCCCGGATAGCGACCACATGTGCCGGTTGCTGAGTCTGTCCGTTCCAGACAAGCTCGTACAGACCGTCGCTCTCGCCGTGTTGGTTATATTCCAGCGCCAGTTCTTCACCCGCAGCATAGAGCAAGATCTTCATTTCGGAGTAATTCGGGTATCAGGAGCCGAGGCGCCAGCCGCCAAGCTGTCGCCATGGAGTCGAGGAGTCCTGCGAGGGTAAAGAGGTCGATCCATCACCGTTCCGATATGGACCACGGTGCAGGCTGGCGGCCAAAGCCGCCGCAAGCGTATGTGGCTGCTCGCCAGGTTGCCAGTTCGGAAAATGCTCGGACAGAAAGCCGGTGTGGGTATCGCCAGCGGCAAAGGCAGGATGGTCCATAAGCTCGATTAAAAAAGGCAGATTGGTCGTGAGGCCCAGAATTGCCGTTTGACGAAGAGCCCCGGCCATACGTCTACGAGCTTGTTCACGGTCCGCTCCCCAGGTCGAAATCTTGGCAATCATGGGATCGTAGTATATCGGGACCTCGGTCTGCGACTCGACCCCGGAATCAACCCGCACCCCCGGTCCCTGGGGCGCATGCCAGGCCAGGACATGTCCGGGCGACGGCAGGAATCCGTGGGCGGCATCTTCCGCGTACAGACGGCACTCAAGGGCGTGGCCGTTCCCGCGGATGTCGTCCTGCTGGAAGCCCAGCGTTTCCCCGGCGGCAATCCGGATTTGTTCTCGCACCAGATCCAGACCGGTAACCCACTCGGTAATCGGATGTTCGACTTGGAGGCGAGCGTTGACTTCCAGAAAATAGAATTTCCCGTCGTTGTCGAGGATGAATTCGACGGTTCCGGCATTATCATAGCCGGCGGCTCTGGCCACGGTCAGCGCGGCCCTGGTCATCTCCCGCCGCAGAGACTCGGACACGGCCGGCGAGGGAGTCTCTTCGACTATTTTCTGGTAGCGGCGCTGAATGGAGCATTCCCGTTCGCCAAGATGGACGATATTCCCGGCAGTGTCACCAAGAATCTGGACTTCCACATGGTGGGGACGTTCGAGAAAACGCTCGACATAGACCGTCCCTTCAGCAAAGGCCGCTTCGGCTTCGCGCTGCGCCGCAGACAAGGCCTCAACCAACTCGGCCTCCTCGCGGACGATGCGCATTCCTTTCCCGCCACCACCCGCAGCCGCTTTAATCAAGAGGGGGTAGCCGAGTGCTGCGACTTGCTCACGCACGGTCTCAGGGTCGGTCGCCGGATCTTCAAGCGCAGGAATCACCGGAACACCGAGCTGAGCCACTGTCCGGCGGGCGACAATCTTGTTTCCCACCGCGGACAGGGCATCCGGAGCAGGACCGATAAAGGTCAGGCCGGCATCAGCCACGGCCCGAGCAAAGGTCGCATTCTCCGATAAAAATCCATATCCGGGATGAATCGCGTTAACCCTGGCCTGGCGGGCCGCGGCCAGGATGGACTCCACGTTGAGATAGCTCTCGCTTGCCTGCGCCGGCCCCACACACACGGCCTCGTCCGCCACATACAGATGGGGTGAAGAACGGTCAGCCTCTGAGTACACGGCCACTGTCGCAATACCCATTTCACGACAGGTCCGAGCGATACGAGTGGCGATCTCACCTCGGTTTGCAATGAGTATCTTTGAAAACACAGTGGTCTGGATGCCTTCGCAATGTTATCAGGGCGCAGGGGGTACCGGACTTAGGCGTTCACGCCTTTTTCCTCAGCATGAATCTTTTGATACTTGCGGTAATCATAGCCCGTTGCCATCGTGAGGAGCATTTGGTCCATTCCACCGCTCCGCTCCCGGCGGAGGATTCTGAGACGGTGAAAGAATTCCCGATAATCCTTATTCACCCGCCGCTTTTCATCCATGTGGCGAAAGAAAAAATCACGCAGGCGGGTCAGGGTAAAGCGGAAGGCGGAAAAACGGAGCTCGTTCGGAAAGGCGTCCCACTCGGCCAGCGACAGCGTACGTTCGGACTGATAACCGTCAAGGAGGGCGTTGAATCGACCAATATGGTAGTGCTCCTCGTGATAGCACATGGCGTTTACGGCAGTTGCCAGGTCGGCAATGAATTTTCCAAAACAGGCCGCTTCAAAGTCGAGCACACCAACGACTCTCCCACCACGAAACAGGATGTTATCAGGAAAGAGGTCACCGTGGATCATGCCTTTTGGCAGCTTTTCTTCCCGATATTCTTCCTGATGGGCGATTTCATCATCCAGGACATGGCCGATGTGCTTCAGATGAACCGCAATGCGGCCGCGCAGGTTTTGATAGATGCTGCGTACACGGTCAAAAGCAAATCGGTTTCTGATCGGTGTATCGTATTCCTGGCCAGTGAGATGGAGCCGAGCCAGGGTCTGTCCAATCTTTTCTATATAGGCATTGGTGAGCGTTGCGGCCGAGAAGTCCTTGCCGGGCAGATGACGATAGATGGAGACCGCTTTCTTTTCGTAATCCTGGAGATAAAAACCGTTTTTATCGGCCACCGGCCGTGGACACGGAAAGCCATGTTTACGCAAGAAGAGCAGAAAGTCGATTTCGCGCTGCGCGTCGCTGGTGTCTTTGACCTCATCGATCCGCAGAATGAATTTTCCCTTCGCAGACTCAAGGCAATAGTGGGTGTTCACCGATCCGGCAGAGATGCCCTGAACGGTTGACAAACGCCCTAATCCGTAGTCTTTGACGAGACGATTAACGGCTTTGCGATCAAGGACAGTGTAGACAGCCATGCAGACTTCTTCGGACATGGACCTCAATCTTTTCCACCCCATCCTCGTACTGTCCGGATATACAGTCATACTATTGACACCTGGGTTTTGTCAAGAAAAACTGACTGAATGTCCATTCAGAATAGGAAAAGCGGGGGTTCCTATGGCACGGTTTGGATGTGCGGGGGCTGAATGTCTGTACCCGTCCTCCCCGTTTCCAGTTGGCGGATAACGGCGAGGCTGGCATCAGACAGCAGGCCGATCTGGAGTCCAGCATATACGGGTGGATAGGTCCGCAGGGTCTGGCAAGCGCGCGTGAGCAGTTTGAGAGCGCCGGGATACTGCGCGCTGGAGAGCTTGAGGTAACCGGCGGCCAACTGCACAAGCCCCTGGACAAAACGTTTCTCTTCACCAACCGTCTCATTCCAGAGCGCTTCCCAGATTTCATGCGCTTCAAGGAAACGGCCCGCGTTAAAAGCCGTCACCCCGCGTAACAACAGGCGACGAGGCATGTCCTATTCTTTTTTACCGGAGCGCTCTTCAGCGCCGGGGAGGATCCACAAGCGCAATTTTAATATCCATCACGTTTGTTCCTGTTGAGCCTGGGCTGAACAAGTCACCGAGAGCAGAAAAGAAGGTATAGGTATCATTGTTGCGCAGGAATTGGACGGGATCGAGATTTTTTCGACGTGCTCGGTCCAGCGTCTGGCCGTTCACAAAGGCTCCGGCGGCATCGGTCGGACCATCTATGCCGTCCGTTCCCGCACTCAGCAGGCTCCACCCGGCTTCCCCGGCGAGTTCTTGGGCGACAGCCAGGGCAAACTCCTGATTGCGTCCCCCTTTCCCCGTACCTTTGACCTGTACCGTTGTCTCGCCACCAGCCAGAATACACGTTGGGCTGGAGCAATGTTGACGAACGGCACGCAGGATTTGGGCAAAGGCGCGTCCGGCCACGAGGGTGTCACCAGCGAGGGGCTGAGAAATCAGGTGAGAGCGCAGCCCGCGGTGTGCGGCAGCCTCGCGAGCCGCCTGCAAGGCCAAGTGATTCGACCCGATCAGCATATTATGGACGCGAGAGAATAGCGGATCGCCGGGTTTTGGTGTCTCAGGTCTGGCCCCACGGACTCCTTGCTGCAGGTGCGCGCGCACAGCCTGGGGGAGCCGCGGTGCAATGCCGTACTGCTCCACCACCCGCCAGGCATCCATAAACGTCGTTGGATCGGCTACGGTCGGACCCGAGCCGATCACACTCATATCATCACCAATCACGTCCGACAGAATCAGACTGACCACGGTTGCCGGCTGAGCGTGGTGCGCGAGCCAGCCGCCTTTTACTCCGGATATATGTTTGCGTACGGTGTTCAGCGCCAGGATGTCCGCTCCGCATTCCAACAAGACGGCATTGGTGATGGTCTTGTCCGAAAGCGTCAGCCGGCCTGCGGGACGCACGAGCAGACTGGAGGCCCCACCGGTCAGACACAACACGACGAGATCGTGGGATTGGACCTGGGAAAGGCTCTCTATGAGCGCTTGGGTCGCGTACTCACTGCCCGGTCCGGGCAAGGGATGCTCCCCTTGCACCACCCGTACCCCAGGCAGAGACAGGTCGGACACCGCCTGCTCGCTCGGAATGATGACACAGCCGCCAATGCGCCTCTGGCCGAGCACGGACATCAGTGCCTGGGCCATGCTGCCTGCCCCCTTCCCTGCCCCAATCAGGAAGAGACGACCCGTCAGAGCGAGCGTCAGCATGGGCCGAACGACCAGCTGCTCCTTTTCAATCGTAACAGTCTGGGGGATCAGATGGCGCGGGTGGACCGCCTCAATAGCCGTCCGAAAAAGCGCAGTGAGCAGAATGTGTCGGTCGTCGGGTCGCATCTCATCACTGCGGGCCGACAGGGGGAGCGCCTTGCGCGGGCAACCAGAATGGACCGAGGAAAAAAACGAAGCTGATTTTACCCGTCGTCCAGATCAACCAAGTTGGACCGACCGAATCCACCCCCCTCATCAACACGGCGCTGAAAGCGCGCCTCCTTTTCGCGTTCCTCTTGGCATGCAACACACAGTCTGGTGAACGGTAACGCTTCGAGGCGTGCTTGGGCGATCTCTTCTTCGCAGTCTTCACAAATGCCGTATTCGCCCTCTTCGATCCGCTCCAGCGCGTTTTCTATGGCTTGCAGTTTATCTCGATCACGGTCACTCAGAATCAGATGGATTTCCCGTTCGCGTTCCTCGCTGGCGAGATCGTAGGTATCCATTCCTGCGTCCAGCTCACTCTCTTTTCCCTCTCGGATCTCTTCGTCAAGCTGCATCAGGATTTGCTGTTTTTGGCCGGCGAGCGTCGTCCGCATTTTTTTGAGGAACGTTTTTCTCATGACGCCTTCTCCAAAGAATAAACGTATCCAGCTTTTTTAGATTTGGAGGATACGTTTATTATTTTCCACCACGGTCGAGATAAAAAGGACAGACACATTAGGGAGAAGCGACTGCCAAGTCAAGAGCTGTGGGTTGTTGAAGCGGCTGTTCGGGAAGACAGCGTGCCTGTAGATCATAGCCGGACGCCCCGGTAATCCGAGCGCGGATCATGGCGCCGCTCTCAGCCAGGCACTGTTCCAGGAAGACGATGCCATCGATATCCGGAGCCTGGCCTTGCGTCCGTCCCCACCAGCGACCGTGGTCGTCCTGACCGCAGACTAATACTGCTCGTTCCTCACCCACCAGCGCTCTGTTTTTTTTACGCACGACCTCGGCCTGGCAGGCCATCAACTTGTGCCAGCGGTCTTCTTTGAGCTCTTCGCTGACCTGGTCGGCCATTGTGCCCGCGGCTGTCCCTTCCTCCTGGGAATAGCGAAACACCCCCACGTGGTCGAGCGCCGCCTCGGTTACGAAATCGCACAGTTGTTGAAAATCGTCCTCTCGCTCACCGGGGAAACCAACAATAAAAGACGAGCGGACGATCACACCGGGAATAGCGGCCCGAATCCGGTCCACCACGCGGCGAATGCCGTCCCCGCTCTTCTCCCGCTTCATCCGCCTCAACATCCGGTCGCTGATGTGCTGGAGCGGCATATCAATATACGGGCACACCTTTTCTTGTGCGGCAATGAAACCTAACAGGGCTTCGTCGAGATAATTCGGATAGCAGTACAGCAGCCGAATCCAGTCCAGACCCTCAACCCGCACAAGGGCCTTGAGCAGGGCAAGCAGAGTCGTCCCATCGCGGCGCTCTCGCCCGTAGGCGGTCAGGTCCTGCGCGATGAGATTGATTTCTCTCACCCCGTGCGCAACCAGCCCGGTGGCTTCGGCCACGAGAGAAGCAATCGGCCGACTTTCCTGTAAGCCGCGAATTTTCGGAATAATACAAAAGGCACATTTGTGATTGCAGCCTTCGGCGACCTTGAGATAGGCGGAGTAAAAATGGGTGGTCGGGATACGCGGAACAGTATGATCCGGCAGGACATGGGAAGCCCCCAGATACAGGGTGGGACCAGAAGAGGGAACGCGTCCAGATTTTTTGTCTGATTGGAGGACACGCTCCCTCTTTTCAAGCGCGCGCCGCTTTTGTTCCAATATCTCGGTGATCCGCAGAAACTCTCCCGTCCCCACAAAAACGTCAACTTCGGGGAGGAGTTCGCGCAGCTCTTGGCCGTAGCGTTGGGCTAAACAACCGGTCACGATGAGCTGTTTCTCAGCCTTCGTCGCCTTATAGGTCGCCAGGTCCAAGATCGTCTCAATCGACTCCTCCTTGGCCTCATCAATAAAGCTGCACGTATTGACCATCAGGACCCCGGCCTGTTCCGGGTCGAGGCTCAGCGTGTAGCCCGCATCCGCCAGCAGTCCGAGCATGACCTCGCCATCCACGAGATTTTTAGGACAGCCCAAATTCACCAGATACACGGACTTATCCGGGCTGGACTGGAGCTTATTCATCATCTTTGCGATCTTTACGCTGCTGCAAGAAACGCTGGAGTTCCTCAGCCATATCTTTGCCGTTGGCATGCCCATTGCCGTTGCCGTGTCCGTTACCGGCTTTGTCCTGCGCAGCGGTCTCCGTTGCCAGCCCCTCTTCCTGTTCCTGCTCTTCCAGGCGTTTGACGTAGGCGGCCAGGTTGGGATTCTCGGCAATCGCCTTTGCGACCTGCGCGTCAAACTCCGCCGCGCCCGTCACCAGCTCGGTGGTATCCAGGGCAAAGTGGAGAAAGGACTCGAGACGGCTAACGAGGGCCAGAGCCGCCTTTGGGTTTGGAGACGCGGAAATATAGTGCGGCACGTTGGCCCAGAAACTGATGGACGTCAATCCAGCCTGCCGGCAGGCATCGTTCAGCACCCCCACGATACCGGTTGGCCCCTCGTAACGGGACGGGGTGAGTTGGAGTTGCGTCGCAATATCGGGGTCGCTGCTAAAGCCGACCACGCGGACCGGTCTGGAGTAGGCCACATCGGCCAGGAGCGCACCCAGGGTAATCACCAGGCGCACCCCACACTGCTTGGCAACGTCCAGACAGGCTGCTGAATACGCCTTCCAGCGGAGATGCGGCTCGATGCCCAGACCCAGAACCATGCTGCGCTTGAGCTGCTCTGCGTTACTCGCAAAGAATTCATTGGCCGGCCAACGAATCTCGCGGTAGAGCCCGTCTCGCAGACGCACGTGGGGCCGGACCTCGCTGAAATTATAAAATTCTTCAGGGTCGATCGTCGCGAAACGCTGTGCCTGGAGGCGTTTGATAAGGAATTGCGTGGCGTGCGTCGCCGCGCTCCCGGCATCGTTCCAGCCGGTAAAGGCAACGATCAGGACGGGATCGTTCAGTTCCGGAATTCGTTCAATCGACAACGCGTTCATGGTCTCCCCCTAGAAGGAGTGAACGTGCTCAGCATTTCATACCTGTTGGAGAGCACGTTTACTCTTTGAGGCGCCTACCCCCTGGTCTCAGGCAAGGACAGAAAGAGGAAACGTATCCAGCCCCTGTGCCTGATTGGTGGACACGTTTCCTCTTTGCCGCAGGAGTGTACCTGCTTCCCGGATGCTTGCCAAGAGATTGCGCCGGTCCCGTGCCTCGGTTCACGGACCGAGAACGGTCGAGACCGTTACTCGGCTGCCGTCGACTGTTGGAGCAGATAGGCTTCAATAAACTGATCGATATCGCCATCCAGAACCGCGTCGGCATTCCCCACCTCCACGCCGGTACGATGGTCTTTGACCATCCGGTAGGGATGGAGGACATACGAGCGAATCTGGCTTCCCCAGGCAATATCCTTTTTGCTTTTATGCAGGCCCTCCATCTTCTCCTTTTGTTTCTCCATCTCCAGCTCGTATAAACGGGCGCGGAGAATTTTCATCGCCATGGTTCGGTTCCGATGTTGGGACCGTTCGTTCTGACACGCCACCACGATCCCACTCGGGAGGTGGGTCAGCCGAATCGCTGAGTCGGTTTTGTTGACGTGCTGTCCCCCAGCTCCACTGGCTCGGTAGGTATCAACCCGCAAATCCTCAGGACGGATATCGACTTCGACAGCCTCGTCAATATCCGGATAAACAAAGACAGAGGCAAAGGAGGTATGCCGCCGGGCATTCGCATCAAACGGCGAAATCCGAACGAGCCGATGAATGCCCGCCTCTGCCCGCAGATGGCCGTAGGCGTAGGCCCCCTCAACGGTAAAGGTTGCACTTTTTACGCCACCGCCTTCACCAGGCAGGTGTTCGGCCATCTCTACGCTATAGCTACGGCGTTCCGCCCAGCGCAGATAGAGCCGGAGGAGCATATCGGCCCAGTCCTGGGCCTCAAGACCACCGGCCCCAGGATGGAGACTGACGATGGCACTCTGCGCATCGTGTTCTCCACCCAGCATGCGCTGCAACTCTGCCCGACTCACGGTCGCCTCAAGCTCGGGCACCGCCCGCGCGACTTCTTCAACCGCTTCGGCGTCTCCAGCTTCGGCCAGTTCCAGAAAAATCAGCGCGTCAGATACGGCCTGCGTCTGCTTTTTCCACTCCGTCACCGTGTCGAGCAGGCTTGCTCGCTCCTTGAGGATGGCCTGTGCCTTTTCCTGATCTTGCCAGAATCCGTCGGCCAGCGTTTGTTCTTCCAGTGCGGCGGCCCGGGCTTCCTTGTCCGGGATGTCAAAGATGCCTCCCAAGACTCTCAGTGCGTGCGCTCAACTCATGTAATTTTTCTCTGATTTCTGCCAGCATCTCCGCCTCCTCCGGTTCGCTTGACGAATAATACGGTTATCCCTACGTAGCATAACATAACGAGCGTCCCTGCAACGCACAACGTCACAAACCAATCCCCGTACTGGGCATAGAAAGAGGCCACGTGGGGCCAGGTAATCTGGTCGGCAATAAAGGTGGTCTCCAGGAGCGCAGTTTGGGCCTGAATCCGGCCATCAATATGCACGATGGCTGAAATCCCGGTATTCGCGGACCGCACCAGGGGCACTCGATTCTCGACGGCCCGCATGGCCTCCATGGCCAGATGTTGATAGGGAGCTGAGGTCTCTCCGAACCAGGCATCATTGGTCACATTGATCAGCAGTTGCGCGCCATTGTGAACGAAGCGGCGCACGAGATCAGGGAACACACCCTCATAGCAGACGAGCACGCCAAAAGTCTCGAAAGCCTCAACGCCCCCAGTTTTATCATTGGGGTGGAGGGCAGGTTGACTCTTGAGGGGAAGAGAAAAAACGGTCGGCGTCGTCCCTGGCGCAAAGTCGCCTATCCCTTCCACCAATTTATCCAGAAAGAAGAGCACACTGTCTTGGAAGGGGATATATTCGCCAAAGGGGGTAAGAATCATCTTGTCATAATGCCCCAGAATCGTCGTGTCCGGAGACAGGAGATAGACCCGGTTGAACAGCGTGAGTTCCGTATCATCGACTCGAAAGGCCGGACTGCCAAACAGGATGGGCGTGTTGGTGTCTTGGGCCAAGTCCAGCAGCCGGCCACGATAGGTTACGTCAGATTGAAAGAAAAAGGGCACCGCCGCCTCTGGCCAAATAACGAGGTCAACTGCTTGTTCTGTTATCTGGCGCGTGAGCTGCTCATAGCGCGCCAGGGTGACCTCTTGATAATCAGGGTCCCATTTTTGATCCTGGGCGATATTCCCCTGGGCGATCCCAACGTGCAGCGTATGGACCGGGGGTAGAGCGGCCAACTGACTGCGACGCCAGTTTCCCCAGCCCCAAAGTCCCGCGATAATCAGGAGCAGAACCAGCACCAAGCGGCCGCGACCCGGACGGGAAAAAGCGACAAAGAGGACGATATTGCCAAAGATCACCAGCGCCGACAGTCCGTAGACACCGGTATATTCAACAAACTGAATCAGGTTGAGGAAGTTGTATTGTGAATAGCCCAGGCTGACCCAGGGAAACCCGATAAAAAAGAACGAGCGGACCCATTCCAGGGCGACCCAGAGCATGGGTCCAAACACGAGGAGCGACCAACCGCTGCCGCGCGGTCCGCTCTTGTGATAGACACACAGACCGACAGCAAAGACGCCTGTGTATACCGACAAAATGGCACACATGAGGAGCAGCGGACCAACGGCAATAATATGCGGGATATTGCTGTACAGGCCAATCGTATCGACAACCCAATACAGCGTACAGAGATAAAACCCCATACCGGCAATCCAGCCAAGGCTGAAAGCACGGCGTAGCGTCTGCCCCTGCGTCATCCAGAGCAGCGGGATAAAAGCAACCCAGGCCAGAATATTCCAATCAACTTTCGGGAAGGCCAGGGCAAGCACAACACCACTCGCGCCGGCGAGCAGAACGAGCCACACACGCTGCATATGGACCGCAGCCTAGCCTGACTCTCCCAGCCTGGAAAGGCCAACAAGCGGAAACGTGTCTGGCTTGCGTGTGTTTGGAGGACTCGTTTCTGCTTACCACCAGGCACGGTTTCAAGGTGTTCTGTCTTGCGGTTTCAGCCTGTGTAGCGCTTATCGATTATCGTCTCGCAACAGGGCCTTCAGCTCGCGCTCTTTTCGGCGCATGCGGACGGCTTCGTTGTCCGACACTTCATGGTCGTAGCCCAGCAGGTGCAGAATGCCGTGGATGAGCAGGGCGCGCAGTTCGTCGACAAAGGCGCGTTTGCGCTGCCGGGCCTGTCGACGGGCGGTGTCGACCGAGATGACCACATCACCCAAAAGAGCCGGACAACGTTCATCGGCCAGCGGGAACGACAACACGTCCGTTGGCCGGTCTTCGTGCCGGTACTGCCGATTCAGTTCATGGCTGGTCTGGTCCGTCACGAAGGCCAGGCTCAGCTCGGCCTGTTTCAACTCCAGATGATGCAGAATCGTTCGACTCCAGTGGCGGATCTGGGGCCGGCTCAGACCCGGCACTGGGCCGCTGATGTCTACGCTCAGACCGGGCCTGGAGACGACTACGACGGAGTGCCCGGCTTTCCTGGGCGCGGCGCTCTTGGGCTTCTTGGGCGCGTTCATAGGCAGTAATCACATCCTGGACAAGACGGTGACGGACCACGTCTTTTTCGGTAAAAAGCGTAAATTGGATCCCATCGACATCGCGCAGAATATGCCGAGCCTCTTTCAAGCCCGAGCGCGTCCCGGCGGGAAGATCGATTTGGGTAATATCGCCGGTAATCACGGCCTTCGATCCGTAGCCCAATCGGGTGAGAAACATTTTCATTTGCTCACGGGTCGTATTCTGCGCTTCGTCCAATATGACAAAGGAATCATTGAGCGTCCGGCCCCGCATGAAGGCCAGCGGAGCCACTTCAATCACGCCGCGCTCAATCATTTTCTGGGCACGATCAAAGTCAACCATATCGTGCAGGGCGTCATACAAAGGCCGCAGATAGGGATTGATCTTTTCGGCCAGATCGCCCGGCAGAAAACCCAGCTTCTCCCCAGCCTCGACCGCAGGCCGGGTGAGGACTACCCGGCTCACTTTACGTTTCATGAGTTCAGCCACGGCCACCGCCATGGCCAAATACGTTTTACCCGTACCAGCTGGACCTATCCCGAATACGATATCGTAGTTGCGAATGGCATCGATGTAGGCTTTCTGAGCGAGACTCTTGGGAGTAATGGTCCGGCGGTTGGATGACACATAGACCGTGTCGAGAAAAATATCCTGAAGGTTCGCCGTATGATCACGGCTGAGGATGCGGACCGCGTAATCCACATCACTCGGATAGACGGGGTAGCCCCGTTGGATGAGGTCGTACAGTTGGGTCGCCACTCGACCCGCCAGGTCGCGCTGAGGCTCGTCTCCGGCGATGATGAGGGCGTTGCCGGAGGCGGATATTTTCACGCCGAGCGCGTTCTCCAGGCCGTGCAGATGCGCGTCGTGTTGGCCGAGGAGATCGCGTAAGAAGCGATGATTGCCAAACTCGATATGAGATGTTTCTGCTGTCACCTGTTCTACTTCAGCCAAGCAGCCTCCGTCAAAAGCGTAAACGTACCCAGCACTCCGGGAGCGGAGATTTACGCTTTATGCGCCTTTTTCAATCAGCTCATACACCTTTTGGAGGGCTTCATCCAGACGCGTCGGATCTTTTCCTCCAGCCTGGGCAAAATCGGGCCGCCCACCGCCACCGCCGCCAACCAGCGGGGCGATCTCTTTGATAATCTTTCCCGCGTGATACTGCTGCACCAAATCCTTACTCACCGCGGCTAAGAGCGACACTTTCGCCCCGTTCGTCGCTCCAAGAACGACAACCGCCGGATGGTGTTTATCACGTAGCGTATCCGCCATCTCCCGGAGGGCTTTCTGATCCACGCCCTCGACCCGACTGGCGATCACATTGATTCCATTGGTCTGGCGGACGTGGGAAGCAAGATCGTCGCTTTGCGAGCCGGCGAGTTGGCTCTGAAGCTGGTCGAGTTGTTTTTCAAGCTCGTGTTGCCGACTCAGCAATTTTCCCAAGCGCTCAAGCGCGTCCTCCTCAGAGCCTTTCAGGATGCGGCCCATGTCCTTGAGCACGTGCTCGCGTTGACGCACCCAGTCGAGAGCGCCCTCGCCCGTGACCGCCTCGACCCGCCGGATACCGGACGCCACGCCCGTCTCCGCCCTGAATTTGAACAACCCCACGTCCCCGGTCCGACTGACGTGGGTTCCGCCGCACAGCTCGGTTGAGAAATCTCCCATCCGTAACACCCGAACGATCTCGCCGTATTTCTCGCCAAAGAAGGCCAAGGCCCCTTTTTGTATCGCGTCGGTAAAGGACATCTCTTCACTCGTCACCGCGGCATTTTCCCGAATATGGTGGTTCACCAGGCCTTCGATTTCGTCCAGGACATCGTCCTTGACCGGACTGGTATGGGTAAAGTCGAAACGGAGTCGATCCGGGGTGACCAGGGAACCGGCCTGCCGCACGTGGGAGCCTAAAATCTCACGCAGCGCGGAATGCATGATATGCGTGGCGGAATGGTTCAAACGAATGGCTTCGCGCCGTGGGGCGTCAATGCTGAGATGCACGGCATCTCCGGTCCGCACCGCACCCTGCACCACCCGGCCCTTATGCACAATGAGTGAAGGCTGGGGTTTGAGCGTATCCAGCACCTCGATGAGATCGCCCCGGTCCGTTCGTATCGTCCCCGTATCCCCGACCTGTCCGCCGGATTCACCATAAAAAGGCGTCTCGGCAGTGATCAGATCAACCGCTTCCCCTTCGCGTACCGCATCTGTTCGGGGCTGTCCGTCCACCAGTAGCGCCCGCACCTCGGATTCGTGTTCAGCCTGACGGTCGCCAACAAAACTGGCATGCACATCCGAATCGGAGAGCCCGGTATCGATAGAGACCGAACCCTTTTGTCCCTCACGCGCGCGGGCTCGCTGCTCTTCCAGGGCCGCCTGAAATTCATCGTGGTCAACGCTGAAGCCTTCGGATGACAGAAAATCCTCGGTCATATCCAGCGGAAAGCCATAGGTATCGTACAAACGAAAGGCGGTTTCGCCGGACAAGATTGTCGCGTGGCGCTGACGCAGATCGTGGATTTCTTGTTCGAGCAGGGTCAGGCCCTTGTCCAGGGTTTCCGAAAAACGGGTTTCCTCATTGTGTATGACCTCAGTCAGATAGTCCTGTCGCTCAACCAGCTCGGAGTAGGCCGGGCCCAGGAGCTGGACCACGCTCCCGGCGACCTGAGAGAAAAACGGTCCCTCAAAGCCAAGGAGTCGCCCGTGGCGTAAGGCGCGGCGCATAATCCGCCGCAGCACATAACCTCGCCCCTCGTTAGTCGGGACCACGCCGTCGGCAATGGCAAAGGCTGCCGTGCGCGCATGGTCGGCAATCACCCGAAACGACACGTCCTGCTCACTCGTCTCGCCGTAGCGCTTGAAAGCAGAAACGTGTCCAGCTTTTGCGGATGATTGGAGGACACGTTTCTGCTTTTCACCTAACCCCTCGGTAAAGGTAATGATGTCGCGCAGCAGGTCGGAGTCATAATTGCCCGGCACGTCCTGGAGGACAGAGACGATGCGCTCCAAGCCCATACCCGTATCGACATGCGTCTCGGGCAGATCGTCCAGGGATTGATCCGCATTGCGGTTGTACTGGATGAACACCAGATTCCATAACTCAATATAGCGCGGACAGCCGCCGTTGACCGCGCAGCTATGGCCAGGCGTATTGGCCAACTCGCAGGCCTGCGGGCCACGGTCAATATGGATTTCCGAGCACGGTCCGCAGGGGCCCGTCTCGCCCATTTCCCAGAAATTGTCCTTTTCAGCAAAACGCAAGATCTGTTGCGGATTGATATCGGTTTGGGTCCGCCACCACTCATCCGCTTCGTCGTCCGTCGTATACACGGTTGCCCAGAGTTTCGGCTTGGGCAGTTTCCAGACCTCGGTCAGCAGTTCCCAGGCCCAGCGGATGGCTTCCTTTTTGTAGTAATCGCCAAACGACCAGTTCCCCAGCATCTCAAAGAAGGTGTGGTGGTAGGTATCGCGGCCCACTTCTTCCAGATCGTTATGCTTCCCGGAGACGCGCAGACATTTTTGGGAATCGACCACCCGCCGGTGGGTCGGCCGTTCAACCCCGAGAAAAATATTCTTGAACGGCACCATCCCGGCATTGGTAAACAGCAGCGTCGGATCATTGGCTGGAATCAAAGACGCACTCGGGACAATCTGATGACCCCGGTCGGCAAAAAATCGCAGGAAGCTGTCGCGTATCTCGTTCCCTGTCATGGCGGCTACTCTTTCCGTTCGCTAGTCGTTATACGCCTCAACGAGTAAACATGCCGGTATCTCAATGTCTGTTGAAGGCATGTTTACTCATCTCTTCCTAGCACGCTTGCCGCAACACTGGCAGAGTATCCTCGTCGCAACAGGAATCGATACGCGCGGGCGCGCGTCTTGGGCTCTTCGAGCGCGGCAGGAGGGAAACGACGCTGGATAAGCTGCGCGGCGATACTGATATCCGTATCCTCTTCCCACTCGCTTAGCGCAGTTGTGATCACGTCGTCCGTGAGTCCGCGTTGCTGGAGTTTGGCCCACACCCCACACCGACCAAAGCCCTGCTTCTGAAACCGCTCGGCCAGACCGCGAGCCAGGCGAGTATCGTTCAGATGACCTCGCTCCCTCAGTGTGTCAACCGTCTCGGTTACGGCCTGTGACGTGAACCCCTTGAGCCGCAATTTTTCATGTAAACGAGCCGCGCTGTAGTCGCCCCGCGCCAGGAGACTATAGGCATAGTGCAGCGGGGTCTGCGCAGAAGAGGAACGCGGGCGACTCATAAGTGAAGGAATGCTAGGCTAGACGTTCTCAGTCACCTCTTCTGCTGCCGCTGCGGCTTCGACTTGGGAAGCGTCGAGACCAAACTTCTCCCGGACCTGATGCTCTATCGTCGCGGATACCTCGGGGTTGTCTCGCAGATATTCTCTGGCGTTCTCTCGACCCTGGCCGATCCGCTCTCCAGCAAAAGAGTACCAGGCGCCGGCCTTTTCAACGATAT
>WTHD01000037.1 GCA_011523265.1 Candidatus Binatota bacterium | reverse complement strand
GCAGCTAGGTCACGAGGGTTTCCTGTATCTTCTGCTTTTGCTGTTGCGGGGTGCCGACCAGCGGCGGACAGTCCGTGGGATGGGGCAGCGACAGCATGGCGGCAAACAGAGGCAGAACCACCTCTCGTGAAAAGCCCTGCCGGTCCAGCGCCCGGGCCAGCTTGTCGAGCTTCTGGTGCGGGGGTTCATCCAGCTTGAAATTCAGGATGCGCTAGGAGGAAATCGATCAAGGGATACAGGGCGCTGCTCTGATAATAGGGGGAGCAGCGGTACTCGATCAGCGTGGCCGTGGAGGTCTGCGCGGCCCGCTCGGTCAGGGCCTGAATCAGCCGCGACTTGCCGATACCGGCCTCGCCGCTCAACAGAATGACCTGACCGCTTCGCTCCTGCACCTGCTCCCAGCGTTCGAGCAGCAGGCCGGCCTCCTGCTCCCGTCCGGTCAACGGCGTGAGGCCGGTCCGGGCGGCACTGTCCAGGGGATGGCGGGCCTCGCGTTTCTCCACAATACGGTAGACAGAGATGGGCTCGGACACACCCCGGAGCGTCCGCGGGCCGAGGCTGACGGTCGTAAAAAATCCCGAGGCGAGCTGACAGGTGTCGGCACTCGCGACCAGGCTGCCCGGCTGGGCAAGGGCCTGGAGCCGGGCGGCAATATGCGGCGTTGTTCCCACGATATCCAGGGCATCGTTCCCCACCTCGCCGGCTACAACGAGTCCGGTATGAACACCGATGCGAACCTGAAGCGGCTGTCCAAGCCGGGTGTCGAGTTGCTGTACCGCTTGGAGTATGCCCAAACCGGTATGAAGCGAGCGGGGCGCATCATCTTCGTGCGCGATGGGATAGCCAAAGAACACGAGCAACCCGTCGCCCAGGTATTTGGCAATATGCCCGTCAAAGCGCTCAATGATCTGACGACAGGCCGCCTGATACGCGCCGAGCACCTCGCGCCACTCTTCGGGGTCGAGCCGCTCGGATAGCAGCGTGGAGCCAACTAAGTCACAAAACATGACGGTGACTTGCCGCCGGTCTGCCGCAACGGACCGGCGTTCCGTCGAGGCGGGTTGCAAACCCACCTCCCCTGGTATGGATACATCTCGGTCCGGTGCGACTTGGTCAGTGACCTGGGGAGAGGCTACGGCTTGTAGAGTGAGTGCCTGCCCGCATTCACCGCAGAATTTTGCCGGGAGCGGATTCTCAAAGTTGCAGCGTGCGCACAGGTTGGCCAGCCGAGTGCCACACTCGGTACAGAACTTCATCCCGGCCTGATTTGCAAAACCGCAATTTGCACACTGCATACCGACCCTGCCTTCGTAGCTCTATAACCGGGGCAGCCAGGATTGCCAACCTGCGCCCTGCGGCTGAAAGACACGTATCCTCGCCCGATAGGCCTCTCGCACTTGCCGCCCGTTTCCGATATATGCCCTTCCAATGAGTAGGGGCGGGTTATAAACTCGCCCCTACCCTTATTATGGAACGGCTCTATCTGCTCGTCGTCAACCGGCCGAAGACCCTGCTCCTTCTTCTCTTCATTCTCACCTGTGTCTTTGGTGTCTACGCAAAAGACATTCGTCTGGACAGCTCGGTTGAAAGCCTCCTGAGCCAAGACAACCCGGACGGCCAGTATTACGCCGAAGTCCGCCAGCTCTTTGGCAGCGATGAAGTCGGGGTGGTCGGGCTGCTGGCCGCCGACATCTATACCCCTGACGTCTTACACAAGATTCAGCGTCTGACTGAAGCACTGGAGAACATCGAGGGGGTCCAGGAGGTGCTCAGCCTGACCAATGCGCTTGACCCGATTGCCGATGTGGTCGAGCCGCCGCCTTTGGTCACGCAGATTCCTACCGATCAGGCCGGTCTGGATGCCCTCCGGGAGACGCTGGCCGATCGGCCTATTTATCTCAAGAACCTGGTCGCCGCAGACGGAAAAGCCGCGGCCATCAATATCTTCTTCGCCGATATGGACGACGAGGAGTTTATGCGGCGGGGTATTGATGAGCAAATTCAGGCCATCCTCGATACGGAACGCAAAACCGGGCCGGAACAACTGTTTTATACCGGCCTGCCCCGCTTCAAGGTCTATTCCGCGCGGGCTATGCAGAACGATTTGAGCCGCTTTATTCCGCTGACCCTCCTCGCTATTGTTCTTGTGCTCTTTGTGAGCTTTCGCTCCCTCCGCGGAGTCTTGTTGCCCGCCCTGACGATTCTCGTCAGTTTGATTTGGACGCTGGGCATCATGGTGCTCGCCGGGAGCAGCCTCAGCCTGGGGAGTATTGCCCTGCCGCCCCTGATTCTGGTCCTGGGCACGGCCTATTCGCTCCACATGGTGGCCGAGTATTATGAGTTGGCCCGGCCGGACGGAGCGGTCCGGGAGGTTGTGCTGGAGGCTCTCAAAAAAACCAGCCCGCCGATTTGTATCACCGCATTGACAACCGTGCTCGGGTTTCTCTCCTTGGGTGTGAACCCACTCGCCAGTATTCGAGCAATGGGTGTTTTCTCGTCGGTCGGCATTCTGATTGCTTTTCTCCTCTCTATTCTCCTGGTCCCGGCCGTGCTCATGCAGTTGCGTCTACCGGCCAACCCGGCGGCAGTATTTGCCCCTGGGGTCACCACGGGTCTGCGGCGCGTCGGTCGCTTTGCCATTCAGCACCGCCTGAGCGTTATTGCTGCGGCGTTGCTTTTGGCCGTGGTGGCGATAGGGAACCTCTCTTCGATTCAGGTCGATTCGAACTTTCAGTCCTTCTTTCGTCCCAACGACCCGGTTCGCCAGGCCACCGACGCCATTAATGAGCATCTGGTCGGCAGCATGGCTTTTTATGTGGTGATTGATGGCCAAGAAAAAGACGTCATGAAACAGTGGGATACCTTACGCCGGATCAAAGACCTGCAATCCTATATCGATGGCCTGCCCGGCGTGGATAAAACCGTTTCGTTTGTTGACTATTGTGAGCTGCTCGACCGTGGGGCGCAGTCCGGTGGTGGGGAGCTTCTGGTCGGTCCGGGTGGCGAGATTATCGCGGCTCCACCACCGGAAACGCTCACAACCTTCTGGCAGGAGCCGTCTCAACTCCGCGCCGTCATGCAGCTCGTCGCCGGCAGCCCGACCAGTTTTCGGTCTGTCGCCAGCCCGGACTTTGCGCGCTCGAATATCCTCGTCCGCACAACCCTTTCCGGCTCACAGGAGATTTCAGCCCTCGCGGAGCGTATTAGCACCTACGCTCAGGAGCATTTCCCGCCCGACCTCAAGGTGCGTCCCACCGGCAATCTGATTCTCCTGACCGAGACCACCGGTGATATTATTACCGGCCAGATTCGCAGTCTGTCCCTGGCCGTCAGCGTCATCTTCGTCATTATGTCGGCCATGTTTCTATCCGCCCGGATCGGGCTGATCGCCATGATCCCGAACATCTTTCCGATTGTCATTTTTTTCGGACTGATGGGGCTCTCCGGCGCGGTTCTCAACCTGGGGACCAGCATCATCGCTTCAATCGCGCTGGGCATAGCGGTGGATAATACGGTGCACCTGATGACCCGGCTGAGCGCCGAGGTGCACGCGACACCAGACCAGGAAACCGCCCTGCTCCACACCCTCGGGACAGTGGGCAAGCCGAGCCTGTATGCCTCTGTCATCTTATTTCTCGGCTTTCTGGTGTTGTATTTTTCGACTTTTGTCCCGATCCAGGAATTTGGTATGCTCTCGGCGGCAACCATGGTTGTCGCCTTTGGGGCGGATGTGATCTTGCTGCCGGCCTTGCTCGCCACCACCAAGATCATCACCCTGTGGGAAGTCTTATACCTGAAACTCGGACGTGATCCGCAGAAGACGATTCCCCTCTTTGCCGGGCTGCGTCCCGTGCAAGCCAAGATTGTCACGCTGATGGGCGAATTTCGGACCTTTGACAAAGGTGACTTCATCGTCAGACAGGGAGAGATGGGTCGGGAGATGTTCGTCCTGATCAGTGGCAGGGCAGACGCCCGGCTCAATATTGACGGCACGTCAAGGCTGCTGCGGACTATGGGACGCGGCGATGTGATTGGCGAGATGGCCCTCATTCGTCAGAATCAGCGGACTGCGGACGTCATTGCCGTGGACGACGCTGAGGCGATCGTGGTGGACGAGCGCTTCTTGCATCGCATGCAAAAACGTTACCCGCGTATTGGTGCCCGGATATTCCTAAATATCGCCAAGATTGTGAGTGATCGT
>WTHD01000507.1 GCA_011523265.1 Candidatus Binatota bacterium | reverse complement strand
CCACAGTTGGACTCCTTTTCTGTTTTTCCGGACCGGCACGGCTGGCTCTGGAATCGTATAGGTCTTCCAGACCATCTTGCCGTTAATCGGGTTCATGGCCACCAGCGTGCCCCGAAAGGTACAGCACTCGTAGTCGGCATCCGCGCCGGCCGCCTCTTCCAGGGACGTCAGCGGCACGTAGAGCCGGTTGCCGTGCAGCTTGGGCGTTCCGGTGATGCGCGCCATGGGATGCTCGTCAATCTTGTTGCGCCATAACTCCGTGCCCGTTCGGGCGTCCAGGGCGTAGACCCTGGCTTCGGAATCCCCGAAATAGACCCCATAGCGGGCCGGGTCGGTTCCCGGCAGTTTTCCGACGACCAGGGTCGAACGAACACCCGCCCGGGGTTTCATCGACCAGTACAGGCAGCCGGTCTTGGCATCGATCGAATACACCCGACCCTTCATGCTGCCGACAAAGACCCGGTTGCCGACCACGGTCGGCTGGGAGGTTTGGTAGTCCATCGGCAGGCCAAACGCCCATTTGACTTTCAGCCTGGAGACCTGCTCCGCGCTGACCCCGGCCTGTTCCGCGGGCTGGAAACGGCTGTTCACGACATCCACCCCCCAGCCGTTCCACTGCGGAGTACCGTCTTCGACCATGAATTCGCCAGGGGCGTCGGCGCAAAAACCCGCCACTGTCTCATCGCTGGCCGACTCGGGCTTGAGCTTCTTGCTGGTGACCCATTCGGAGATGGCGCGGCGCTCTTCGTTGGTCCGCAGCACGCCCTGGAATTTCATTTTGCCCAGTTCCAGCGAGTGCAGCACAAACTCGGCCGGCAGGCGGCGCATAATGTCAAGCTGTGCCGCGCGGGTCGATTGCCCGGCGTGGCATTTCGCGCAGTGCTGCTCATACAAGGCCTGACCGTCGGGCTTCTGCTCCGCCGGGGCAACGGCCCAGCTTGGAGAGCAGAGCAAACCGGTAAGCGCTACGGCCAGGCCGGCCGCCCAACGGATGGGCCACCGGTGCGTGTGAGTCGAGCTCCAGTACTGTGTCATGATCCCCTCCTTCATGCTCAACTCTACACTATTTACCGCGCATTTGGTCGTTCTGCTAGCGCAGCACCGGCGGCTCGGAGGGGAGTAGAAGAGGCTTATGATTTATGCAGGCGCTGCTCCCAGTCATACTCGCGATTTGTCACCACGTCTTCCATACGCTGGATGCGACGGTCGAGATGATCAAAGGTGTGTTTCAAACGGTGGAGGGCCAGCCCGCGCGAGTTGACGTAGGCGTCATAGAACTCGCGTTCGCCCGTACTTGCAAACGGCACGACAGGCTCCGGCTTCATTACCACCGCGGCCAACAGGTACAGGCCGCCCACAGGCCAAAAACCGGAGAAGAGGAAAAACAGGACGGTCAGCATGCGCGTCCAAAAAAGTGAAATATCGAGATAGTCGGCAATGCCTTTACACACACCGAGCAGCATCCCGTCGCGTGACCGGTATAAGCCCGTCGGGCGTTCGGCTAGTGTCATCGTTTTCCTTCTCCTTTTCTTTCCTGGTCGAGCAAAAGCGTCTCCAATGCCTCCACGCGAGCCTCCATCTTCGATAAGCCTTGATAGAGTTCCTGAATCATCTGGGCTTCATCCGCCTGCGCCAGATGGCCCTGTTTGGGCGTGCTTTTTCGCCAGATGAGCCACACGGTCAGCGCCAGCCCTCCGACCACCGCAACAAAGACAGAGCCGAATATGAAGAGGATAACAAGCGGCCAAACGTCTAGCATTTGTGCATCCATGTTTCAGACTCACTCCCCATCAGCTTTCTTCGGGATAACCGGTTAGTCCCGAGGCAGCGCCGCGGTCTTTTGCTCAACCGTAGCTTTGAGCCGAGCTAACTCTTTTTCGATCTCCTCATCGCCTTCCAGGCGGGCAAACTCTTCCGCGAGTTGATGCTCGGTGCTGGGACCGGGGTTTACCAGGTCGGCTTCCGCCTCCATGCGCTCAATCCGATTTTCAAATTGTTCAAACCGGACAAACGCCTCCGAGCTATCGAGGCGACGCAGGTCCTCCTGGGCGCGTTTCCGCTTTTGAGCATGGATATGACGCTGGATGAGCAGGCGCTGTTTTTCGCGGACGGTTCCGAGTTTGTTTTCCAACTGGGTAATATCCTCCTGATACTGGCGAATCAGCGCGTCACACTCGGTGCGTTCTTTTTGCAGCGCGGTGCTGCGTTCGGTATAGCCACGCCTCTGTATGAGGGCCTCACGCGCCAGGTCTTCGCGTCCTTTGTCTACTGCGAGCTGGGCCTTCTCGCCCCACTGGTCGGCCCGTGTTTCGACGGTTTGGCAGTCGCGCTCGATTTTCTTTTTTGCGGCCATCGCCCCGGCGCAGGAGGCTTTGATCTCAACCAGCGTATCCTCCATTTCCTTGATCATGAGCCGAATGAGCTTCTCCGGGTCTTCCGCCTTATCAAGCATGGCGTTGAGGTTGGCGCTGATAATGTCACGGACTCGGGTGAAAATTCCCATGCTGCTTCTCCTTTGCTGTCAGTACACCTTGGAATACAGCATCTCGCGTGCCAATTCAGAAAGTCTTTTGGTTTCAACTATTTATAGAAATTAAAAGAAATTGAGCAGATTTGTTTTCGCCCCGAGTATGCTATATACACCTCTAAATGGCGAAAAAAACCACTCCCATTGCTTCTCATACTTCTTTTGGGCCTCAAGAGGCGCTTGGCCAGTCAGAGGCATTTCTGGCATTTCAGGAGCGCTTATCCCAGGTGGCTCGGGTCAACCGGCCGGTTCTCCTGATCGGGGAGCGCGGAACGGGCAAAGAACTTGCCGCGGCTCGGCTGCATTATCTGTCCGAGCGCTGGCAAGGACCCCTTGTCACCCTCCACTGCGCGGCCCTCTCACCCAGCCTGATCGAAGCCGAATTATTCGGCCATGAAGCCGGGGCTTTTACCGGAGCCACCCGGCAGCGCCTCGGCCGTTTTGAGACGGCTCACAACGGCACCCTCTTTCTTGATGAAATTGGACAGATTCCGCTCGAAACCCAGGAAAAAATCCTGCGGGTCGTCGAGTATGGCAGCTTTGAACGGGTCGGCAGTTCGCAGCCCGTTGAGAGCGATGTGCGGATTATCGGCGCAACCAATGCCGACCTCAAGGCGCTCGCCGCACGTGGGCGGTTCAGAGCCGATTTGCTCGACCGGCTGTCTTTTGAGGTGCTGTTTCTCCCGCCCCTGCGCGAGCGTCCCGAGGATATTGTGCTCCTCACCGACCACTTTGCCGTGCGGATGGCCTTTGAGTTGGGACGGGAAGATGTTCCGCAGTTCAACGACGCGGCGCGTACCGTTCTGGATAATTATCCCTGGCCGGGCAATGTCAGGGAACTGAAAAATGTGGTTGAGCGCGCGGTTTACCGTGCGGATGCGGGATTGATTCGTGAGACCGACATCGTCCTCGACCCGTTTCAGGCTCCGTTTCAGCCTGCTGCCCAGGCGTCAGGGGAACGAGAGGAGGAACCAGCCGCCTTCCCTCGGGCGGTGCCCACGGATGGGAGCGCTTCTCATCCATCCTTTACCCAGGCGGTACAGGAGTTCGAGTGCCGACTGCTTGAAAACGGATTGCGCGCGACGCGCTATAATCAAAAAAAGACCGCCGAGCGACTCGGGCTCACCTACCATCAGTTTCGCGGCTTATACCGGAAATACGCGGAACGCTTACAGCGCCAGGAGGACGAGGAGCGGCCGGTCGTCCCGACAACGGTTCCGCTCCACGGAGGCCGGTCAGAGTAAACCGCCCTAGGCGTAAAAGCGATACACGCCCTCGGCCACACAGGCCGGCTTACCGCTGTCTTCCACCTCAAACGTCAGACCGACCGTGACTTGCAGGCCGCCGGTCACATCTTCCACATTGTTCAACGCGGCGCGCGCCCGCACCTTTTTTCCGACCGGGACAGGCGACGGAAAGCGAAGCTTATTCAGCCCGTAGTTCACACCCATTTTAATGCCCTGCACCGCCCAGATCTGATCCATGAAATACGGCGCTAACGAAAGGGTATAATACCCGTGCGCCACCGGACCGCCAAAGGGCGACTCTTTTTTGGCACGCTCGACGTCAAGGTGAATCCACTGATGGTCATGGGTACACTGGGCGAAAGCGTTAATTTCTTCCTGGGTGACCAGATGCCAATCTGAGACACCGAGTTCCTCACCAACCAGAGATT
>WTHD01000503.1 GCA_011523265.1 Candidatus Binatota bacterium | reverse complement strand
GGCTGGTTGACGGCGCGCAACTGAACGCCAGCGGGGAAACCCTTGCGGTTGAGGCGGCAAAGGCCGTTGAGACCCCGGGGCAGGATGTCATTCTGCCGCTGGCGCAGCCGCTCAAAGACACCGGCGGTCTGGTCATTCTGCGGGGCAATCTCGCGCCCGACGGCTGTGTCATCAAAGTCGCCGGGCATGAGCGTTCGTATCACCGCGGGCCGGCCCGTCTCTTCGAGTGTGAGGAAGACGCCATGGCAGCGGTCACGCAACGGCACATCAAGGCGGGTGATGTCGTGGTCATTCGGTATGAAGGTCCGAGAGGTGGGCCGGGCATGCGGGAGATGTTGGGCGTAACCGCGGCCATCGTGGGTGAAGGGCTGGGCGACTCCGTGTCCTTAATCACGGACGGACGCTTCAGCGGGGCGACGCGCGGCCTTATGGCCGGCCATATTGCGCCGGAAGCCGCAGTTGGCGGCCCGATTGCCATTCTCCGGGAAGGCGACATGGTGGTGATCGATATTGAGAAGCGTCAACTCAACGTCGAGTTGAGCGACGCCGAGATACAAACCCGCCTGGCCGACTGGCAACCACCGACCCCGCGTTACACCTCCGGCGTGTTTGCCAAGTATGCGGCCCAGGTCACCTCCGCCTCCGAGGGCGCGGTGACCCAGCCGGGCAGTATCTAGATGCTCCGCACAAATTCGCTTGCGCCGCCTCAGACAGGTGGGCTATAAGGGGGCATCTTATTCTGATCGGCATCGGTGTGACGATGCACAGCAAAGGAGGTCCGTATGAGTGACGCGAATAAAGGTGTTGTCCTAGGGTTCTTTGAAAATTTTTCCGCCGGGAATTTTGACGCTGCACTGGACCTGATGACCGACAATGCCACGTGGTGGGTGGCCGGCAAGTTCGAGCTGTCCGGCACCAAGACCAAAGCCGAGTTCGGCGAACTGGTTAAAGGCATTGGCGCGGCTATGCCGAACGGCCTCAAAATCACGCCCAAAGGCGTGATTGCCGAGGGGGACCGGGTTGCGGTTGAAGCCGAGTCGTATGGCGAGTTGGCCAACGGCAAGGTCTATAACAACCAGTATCACTTTCTGATTGAATTATCGGACGGCAAGATTGCAGCCGTGCGGGAATACCTGGATACGATCCACGCCAAAGAAACTCTGGTTGGCTAATATCTCATGAGGGCGGCGGGAACGTCGCCCTCATTCTGGAAACGCATACCCACCCAGGAATCTGGAGTTGGAGCCCGGCTCACCCGGCTGCCCCCGGAACACGAGGCTGGTCCACCGTAAATAAGGTGCATCCTCTACCTTTTCGACGGCGTCGGCCTTAATCCCACTGATCTCAGACTCGCCATCCTGTGTTCTTTTAATGAGGAACACACCGGTGACTTTGCAAATCTGACCCTGCTCACAGGGGGAAGTGCCCGGAATGAAAATCGGGATCGTACCGCTGCCGTCTGTGAGCTTGAACTTCTGGTACGTCCGAGCCCCATAGCGAGTGGTCAGGCTCGTCACTTGTCCGGTCACACTCACGAAGCGTCGATCAAACTGCGCCTGATCGGCGAGCAGCGCGCGCACCGTATAGACTGGAGCCGTGTAGGCGGGGGCTTCCGCCGGCTCGTCGACCGGAGCCTCGGCCACTGGCACGGGCGCGGGTTCCGGTCCGACGGGCTCAACCGTGCTGGCCACAATTCCGCTCACCTCGCCCGTGCCGTCATTGGTCGGCTTTACCAGGAACACGCCATCGACCTCATACGACTCACCTTCGGTCAGCGATCTGGCTCCACTCATAAAGACCGGGATCTCGCCACTGACATCGTGCAGTTTGAACTTGGTGGCGGGATGGTCTCCATTTGTAACTCTGAGGGTCGAGACTTCACCTGCCAGGCTGATAGCCAGCCGATCAAACGCCGCCGGGTCCTCTAACAGGTCAGCCACCAAAAGACCTATGGGGTCATCCGCAGCCGTCTCTTCCAACTCCAGCGGCTCGTCCTCCAGTTCTTGCAACTCGAACTCCTCAGCCGTTTCCTCTTCCGCGAACTCCAGCGGCTCTTCTGCCTGGAGTTCCTCCTCCAGGGGAAGAACGGTCTGGCCCACAATCCCGCTGATCTGTGTCGATCCGTCGCTGGCCGGTTTGACCAGAAACACGCCATCGACCTCATACGTCTCACCCTCGGTCAGCGTCTGGACACCGCGCATAAAGACCGGGATTTCACCACTGGCATCGTGCAGCTTAAACTTTGTGGAAGGATTATCTCCCTCTGTGACTTTCAGTGCCGTCACTGCACCTGCCAGGCTGACCTCCAGTCGATCAAACGCCGCCGGGTCCTCTAATAAATCGGCCACTAAGAGACCTGGGCTGTCATCCACAGCCGTCTCTTCAGATTCTGCCAGCTCGTCCTCCAGCTCTTGCGACTCGAACTCCTCAGCCGCTTCCTCTTCCGCAAATTCCAGCGGCTCTTCTGCCTGGGGTTCCTCCTCCAAGGGAAGAACGGTCTGGCCCACAATCCCGCTGATCTGCGTCGATCCGTCGCTGGCCGGTTTGACCAGAAACACGCCATCGACCTCATACGTCTCACCCTCAGTCAGCGTCTGGACACCGCGCATAAAGACCGAGATCGTCCTTTCCGCGTCACCGAGCTTAAACTTGGTGTACGGTTTTTCGCCTTCCTCAACGATAAGGGTCGTGACCTGACCGGTCACTTTAACTTTTTGCCGGTCAAAGGCCGCCGGGTTGGAGAGCAGTTCGTCAACACTTTGGGACCAAGTCGGCACGGGCAGGAGCAGAACGAGCAGCACCGCCAGCCCCATGGCGCCCCGACGAAAAAGGCAGCCCCCTAGGGCTGCCCCTACCCTTATATATGGAAGGGTTGTCAACCAACGTATTCGCAATGTGTCTCCTTTGGACCGCCGTTTGGCCTAGGGCCAGAACATTTTCTTTGCCGCGCGTTTCAGATCGGGCTGAAAGTCGGGATGCGCGATGCTGATCAGGGCCTCGGCGCGCTGGCGTTGCGTCTTGCCTTGAAGATTGACCATGCCAAACTCGGTCACCACATGGTCCGTGTACTGGCGTGGCGTGGTCAGCGTGCTCCCCGGCTCCAGCATGGGAACAATACGGGACAGTGAACCTCGGCGCGCCGTGGACGGCAGCACCATGATGGATCGCCCCCCCTCCGAGTACATCGAGCCCATCATAAACGTCATCTGCCCGCCGATACCGGAGTACATTTGCGGGCCGAGCGACTCGGCCGCGGCCTGTCCGGTCAGATCGATTGACAGGGTGCTATTCACCGCGACCTGACTCTTCTGGGCGGCAATGGTCAGCAGGGAGTTCGTATACAATACGCTGTACAACTCAAAGGCTGGGTTGTTATTGACGAATTCCAGGTCTGCGCCACCGACGACCATGGCTGCGACCGCCTTGCCCTTATGCATCGATTTGTATTTACCGGTCGCCACGCCGCGTTTGACCAGTTCAACATGGCTGGCGGTCATGATTTCGCTATGAATCCCCAGATCGTTCCGGTCCATCAGAAACAGCCCAATGGCTTCGGAGATCGCGCCAATGCCCATTTGGACGGTGTCGCCGTCCTTGATCAGGGTTGAGGCGAATTCCCCAATAACCTCTAAGGTGCCCTGTTCCTCGTCCGGCGGTGGGGGGGTCCCAAGCGGAAAAGGCTTGGTCTCTTCAACCAGATAGTCGATCTCAGACACATGGATCCAGTTGTCTCCGTGGGTCCGAATGCAGGCCGGGTCAACCTCGGCGACAAAACACTTGGCCGCCCTGGCCACGTCCTTGTTATACCAGAGGGCGTTACCAAAGCTGCAATAGCCCTTTTCATCCGGCGGTGAGACCACGCCAAAGAAAATATCGGAGTTCCAGGTATTGGTCCGACCCTGTTCGGCCTGCTTGGCGTACTGGGGATAATCCAGCGGCATGAAATCCACATAGTGCTTTTTCATGCCTTCCCGACAACCGGCCCCGACATAATCAACGATCCGAGTGAACGAGGCGTCATAGACGGCGTCGTTCCAGATGGGATGCTCGTACAGTGGATAACACTGGATAAGGGTCACCTGTTCCAGCTCTCTATTCCGCGCCGCCAAGGCGTCCAGAATGGGGATGGGCGGTTTGCCGATGTGCAGCCGGACTAAACTGTCCGACTTGACGAGGCTGGCGGCCTGTTCGGCCGAGATGAGCTTATCC
>WTHD01000298.1:13946-19373 GCA_011523265.1 Candidatus Binatota bacterium | reverse complement strand
TATGAGAAGCGGGAAGACTGGATCAACGAGTGGTATTTCATCGAGTCAATTGAATTTAACACCTCCAAAGCGTTCTCGGTGAACTTCCTCATCCAGAGCGCCCGTTAGCCCTACGAGCCAGCGAGAGAGGTAACAGCCATGTTACCTCTCTCGCTCATAACAGACTAACCGGCGGCTTTTTCTCTATTTTCTTTTTTGCTAGGGTGCCCGTACTTTCATTTTGCGGAGGGGGAATTATGGCCAGTGATACAGAGCAGGCAGGCGGGGACAGTAATCTTTCAAAAGCGGTTTGGTATTACATCAGCATTGGGGTGCTGTGGCTTGGGTTAATGCTCACCGGCATCGCCTTTGAGCGCCTCGGACTGACCACATCGTATCTGGCAGGCATACTCCCAGGCGAGGTAAACAGCCTCAGGACACAGGTCGCAGAGCTTGAGGGCACCAACAAGGAACTCACCCACGATAGGGACCGCGCGGCGAAAACACGTAACACGCTTGAGGTCGAGGTGAATAAGCTGAAACGGCTCCAGCGAGAACTCGAGGCCGAGATTGATGCATTGAAAGCCGCGCCTGCCGCAGTGGCCACGCCCTCAGCGTCATAGTCCAGCCAGCAAGATTTTTGTAGGGTTTTTATGATCGGCGTTCAGAACGTTACCAAATATTATGGGCAAGTTTGTGCCCTTGACCGAGTTTCCTTTGATGTCAAGAGCGGGGAAATTGTCGGCCTGCTCGGACCAAACGGTTCGGGCAAAACGACGCTCATGCGTATCCTAACCGGATTTTTTTCGGCAACGGAAGGGACAGTCCACGTGGCCGGGATTGACGTGTCGACGTCTTCGCTTGCAGTCCGCAACCGTCTGGGCTATCTGCCGGAAAACGTCGTCCTCTACCCGGACATGTCGGTCCGAGCATTTCTGAATTTCTGCGCTCGGATCAAGATTAATGGCGTGTCACAGCGGCGCACCAATGTTGAACGCGTCCTCAGCGAGTGCGCGCTTGAAGACATGGCTCATCGTCAGATGGGAACGCTGTCGAAGGGCTACCGCCAGCGGGTAGGGTTAGCCCAAGCTCTCCTGAGTGAGCCTGAGGTTCTCATCCTAGACGAGCCGACGGTTGGCCTTGATCCGAACCAAGTGATCGACATCCGTGAGCTCATCAAGGGACTGGGCGGGAAGGCAACCATCCTACTGTCAAGTCATATTCTGCACGAGGTGGAATTGACCTGCGAACGGGTGGTCATTATCGATAAGGGTCGCATCATTGCCGAAGATACCACGGAACGCCTGGGCGAGCGGATTCAGGGCATGGCAAGCGTGCTGGTCCGAGTGGGCGGACCGCGTCAAAGCGTTCTGCATGCACTACGGGCGATCAAGGCGGTCGCCCAAGTCACCGAGCAAAACAAGAAAGACGGTGACGGGCCAGAGGATGCTGTTTTTACGATTCAGTCCTCCAATCAAGATATCGCCCGAGAGGTTGCCCAGACAGTAATCAATAACGGCTGGGCTCTGCATGAGCTCAGACCGGTCACCCTCGACCTTGAAGCCCTCTTTGTCCGTTTGACCAGAAGAGAAGAGCAAAAGGAGGCGGCGTGAAGAGTCACGGAGCCCGTCACATCTCAGCATCGAGGTCAGGCGATCAGCGTCATCGGGTAGAGAGTGGATAAGACATCTTATAAAAGGTGGGACGATGTTTGCGAATTTTTGGGCCGTCCTGAATAAGGAATTACGCTCGTATTTTCTGTCGCCGTTTATTTATCTGATCTCGGCGGTCTTCCTGTTGCTGAGTGGCTATTATTTTTACTCCGACCTGGTTTTCTATGTCCAGTTTGGCTTTGGTCTGAATATCATGGAAAACTTTTGGCAGCTCATGTTCACCGACCTGCGTCTGGTCATCATGCTCACCGTCCCCTTCCTGACCATGCGTCTCTTCGCCGAAGAAAAGCGGCTCGGCACGATCGAACTCTTGCTGACCTATCCGATGCGTGACGCCGACCTCTTTTGGGGCAAATTTGTCGCGTGTGCTATTGCCACGCTGTTTATGCTGTCATTCACTCTGATCTATCCAGTGTTGATGTTTGCCCTGCAACCGTTCAATTGGACGCTGATAGTGCCTGGCTATGTTGGGCTGGTGATGCTCTCCCTGGCGTTTATTGCCTGTGGCCTGTTTATTTCGTCTCTCACGGATAACATCGTCGTTGCAGGTTTGGGTTCGCTCGGGACGCTGCTCTTTTTTTGGATTCTGAGCTGGAATGACGGGGCAACGCAATTCGGGCTCATCAGCACGATTGCCTCCGTCTCCATGGTCACCCACTTCCAGAGCTTTGCTCTTGGGTTCATCGATGCAAAAGAAATCACCTTCTTTTTGCTCTTTATTATCTTTTTTAGCTTTCTGACCCTTCGCTCCCTGGAAGCGCGACAGTGGAGGGGACGCCGATGAATGCCAACGTCCGCAACACGATTAAACTCATTATTGGAACTCTGGGGTTCTTTGCTCTGATTGTTGCTGTCCAATCTATCCTATCTGAATACAATCAGCGGCTTGACCTGACTCCACAGAAAAAGTTTACGCTCTCGCCGCGGGCGCAACAGGTCGTATCCGACCTGAAACGCGACGTCCAGGTCATGGCCTTTGTTCATAGTGACCGTCCGGAAAATTTCTTTATCAAGGACATGCTCAGCCGCATGGCCAACCTCTCGCCGCACTTCAACTACAGTATTGTTGACATCAATCGGAATCCTGCCCTGGCCCGGGAATACCAGGCTACCCAATACGGAACCATGGTGTTTGAGTCGAGCGGGATACGCAAAGGGACGCTGCTGGGTAGGGGCGAATCCGCGGCCGTTGCCACCCTGCTTCAGGTTTCGCGTGCACCGGGCGACAAAGTTATTTACTTTCTGACCGGGCACGGGGAGGCGGCGCTGGCCGACGCCTCCCCGCAGCGGGGCTATAGCAAGCTCCGTGGGGCCCTGGTTGATGAGTTTTATGATGAGAAAAGCCTCTCACTCGGAGAGAGCGGAACGGTCCCGGAGGATGCGACTGCGGTTGTCATCTTCGGCCCAACATCTGATTTTCTCCCGTTTGAGTTGGAAGCGCTGGACGTCTATGTGCAGCGTGGTGGCGCCCTGTTCGTATTGCTCGACCCAGACAGCTCGCCCTCATTTGTTACCTTTCTTGAGAGATACGGCATTAGCCTGCCGCCCCTTATTGCAGTCGATCCCACTAAGCGTCTGTTTGCCGGCGAGATGTTAACCTTCCGGGCTTCCGCCACCAAGAAGCCGCACCCGATGATCCGCTCGGTTAATGCACCGCCTATTTTTTCACTCGCCCGCGTGGTGTACATGGAGCCAGATGAGGAAAAGGGCCTGATGGCCACAGCTATTCTGGCTACCTCGCCCCAGGGCTGGGCCAGTGCCCAGGAAAACATCCCACGCACCGGGATTACAAAATTTGAGGAGGGACGGGACTTTCGTGGCCCAATTCCTATTGCCGGTGAGATGGCTATTCGGACTGAGGATGCGCTCGGACGTATCGTGGTGTTTGGCGATGCGGATTTTGTCAATAATAATTTAGTCGAACAGGGCGGCAATAAAGACCTCTTCATCAATGCCATCAATTGGCTCGCCGAGGACCAAACTCAGATGGCGGCCAGGCCGGAGACACAACAGTCGGGCGTCAATCAACTCTTTCTCTCCTCGGATCAAATTCAGACCGTTCTTGTCACAAGCACCGTCATCGTGCCAGGCTCTTTCTTGTTAATCGGGGTGGGTGTCTTTACGTGGCGGAGGTATCACGGATGACGTGGCAGCGGGTTGGGCTATACTACATTCTTGCCGTTGTACTCGGTGGATATTATCTCCTCTTTGAATGGCGTCCGGGCGGCCCGGAGGCGCCTATCTTTGAACCGCGTCCAGTCCGGGAGGGGACTTTTCTCACCCTCAAACGCGGCACGATTCATAAGCTCTCCATCCATCGCCAGCAGTACACCTTTGTCTCGCAGCGCAGCGAGGCTCAGCCGGGTGAGACTCAGGCGGAGTGGCGGATCCTTGAGCCGTCAGGTGCACCGGTCACCTCTGCGCTTGTGATCAGTTTTATTGAAAACCTCACCCCGGATAGAAAGGTACCCATCGTCCATGAGGCCCCGGAGGATTTGACATCGTACGGTCTGGCCCCCCCGGCTTCAACCGTCATCGTTGAAGGCGATGGAGAGCAAGGCAAAGAAACCGTTTTCATTGGCAGCTATAATCCGACAAAAACGGCCGTCTATGCCCGTAAAGACGGCTCTCCCGAAGTGCTCCTATTGGGCTATAATGTGAAATATTACGAAGACCTTATCTTTCAGGCGACACAGCGTGATACGGAAGAGAGTTCCTAATCGGCGACCAGTCTTAAGCCGACGCCCGAGCAAGAAGAGTCAGATGAACAAGCACTCTCGGCGGTCTTGTTCAAGGCTGCTCACATTATCGCTCTTGTTTATCTGGCTCGCCGTGCTGCCCGGCTGCCAGTTTGAAGAAATAAGTATCCAGGACGACCTGACGACGTATATGGACCAGGCTCGCCTCTGGGCGGCGACCGAGGCAAAAATCAACAACGCGATCGCCAGCGCCCGAGAAGACCAGTTCGTTCATGACGACTTTGTGCTGGAAACTATGCGCCCGGCGATCGGGGTCGCCCGGGAGTACGTGGTCGAATTAGAGCGCTATGAACCACAGTCCCCGGCCCTGATGCAGATACATCAGGGCTATATCGAATCCTGGCGCGCCCATGAGTTTGCCCTGGTGTCGGTCGTTGATGCGGTTGAGCGACAGGATTATATTCAGCTCTCACGGGCAAACGATGAGCTGCTGGAGGCGCAGCGCTCGGTTTCGGATGTTCTTGCCGCTCTTGCGCGGCTGCTGCGTGAAGCGGGCCTGGCCCCGGACACGCCGGCCGGACGACCGCTCGCCCCCCCACGTGAGGGATTCAGCATTGATCCTTCTCCCTAAAGATACCCCCCTCAGAGCGGCAAAAACACGGTGTCATCAGAGTGTTGCAAAAGCCCTTGTGGTCTCTCCCCTTCTGCGGTAGTAGAAAAAAACCTGCCGTTGAGCTATTGTTCCTTGCTCCCATGCTCCATATTACGGAGGAGAGGAAATTCCACTCAGGGCAGAGGTTCTCGAAAGGAGGCTTGCATTATGAAGCTGAAAGTAGATTTTTTTGCCGCGGTCGTATGCGCGGCAGCGGTAAGCTGGAGCGTCCCAGCCGCCGCAAACTTCCCTCAACCGGGGGACGTTGTCGATCAAAGCAATATGGCCGAGGCTGCGGATGTCCTCAATCCAACCGCAAACTGGATGATCAACCAGGGCATGACAATGAAGGTCATCGAGTACCGCAAGTACGAATGGCCCAGGTTGTACTCAGAGGCTACAGAAAAATTTGCCGGTCAAGTGA
>WTHD01000298.1:0-13846 GCA_011523265.1 Candidatus Binatota bacterium | reverse complement strand
TACGAATGGCCCAGGTTGTACTCAGAGGCTACAGAAAAATTTGCCGGTCAAGTGAATTTGTCAGAAGATGGTCGGACGTTGACCAACTACGTCGCTGGGTGCCCGTTTCCCAATATTGACGTCAACGATCCGCTCGCTGGCGCCAAGGCCATGTGGAACCACGAGTACTTTCCCGATTTCACGGACAACGTGGGCTGCCCCTGGATTCTCGAACTTGTGAACTACAAGGGCGAGATGGAGCGCTTCTACGCCTCGCACTTCTGGCGGCGTATGAAGTGGGAAGGTCGGCTGGTCATGGACCCGAAGCCGATCGCGCCGTTTAACCCACAGATCACCTATACCGAGCAGTGGGGACCGCTGTACGCCCCCAACGACCTGAAGGGCGCCGGCGTGCTGAACTTCCGGTATACCCCGCTCGAAAATCCGGATGACTCGTATATGTATCTGCCCGAGTTGCGCCGCGTGCGTCGTATCAGTGTGGCGAACCGCTCAGACGCCTTCTGGGGTACGGATATCGACATCGACTCGATTTGGGGCTTCAACGCCAAGCCCGGCTACTGGACGTGGCGCGTCTTAGCCGAGAAAGAGACCCTCATGTCCGCCCACTCAGGCCATTATCAGAGTCGAGCCGTATGGGCCGCTGCACCGGACGGCCGGAGCGGGGCGACCGCCTTCCTGTGGTCAGACCAAGTGCAGTGGGAACGCCGACCGGTATGGGTCGTCGAAGGCATCCCGACCGGGTATAACCAGTATGCCTACTCCAAGCGGGTTATCTACCTCGACAAGGAGTATTTCAACACCTCATGGTCAGAGACGTATGACCAGGGTGGTGAGATCTGGAAAACCTGGACTCAGCTCATGAACATCTCGACGAAGCCCTCAGACAAGTATATTGCGGCAGACTACGACGAGGAGCAGGTCTTTACCCACAACGGTCAGGTGATCGATATGCAGATCACCCATAGCTCCAAGTGGGACTGCCCTCCGGGCTATGACGAATACTACGTGCCGAAGTATGACTGGTACTTCAATACCGCCAAGGAGTGGAACACGCCTGAGGCGTTCACCGTGAATTTCCTGATCCAGAGCGCTCGCTAAACGTCACAGCCCCCTGCCCTGTTGTGATGAAAAAATCCCCCGTACAACCCTGTACGGGGGATTTTTATTTTGATAAGAGGGTTCTTCGTTTCGAGGAGGAAAGCAGCGGCAAGGTCGAGGCAACCATACTCCATCGTCCCTTGACTTTTGTCGTAAAAAAATGCAAAGGACGGAAGGCACGAAATCTTGTTGGGGAGTCCTCGTGCAAGTCGTCCACACCAAAAGGGAGGTCACCACATTATGAATACCAATAGGGCCTGCTTGGCCCGGAGATGCACCAGCCTTTTCGCCTTGCTGTTTACTCTTGCGACTCTACTCGGCTTGGCGGGCTGTCATGGAGGACAGCCAACCGCATGGAGCACATCATTGCTTGCCCGGACCGACAAATTTTTTGGGGCAGCCCACGTCACGGACGACACCTTTGTCGTTGTGGGCTACGCCGGACGCATCTTACGGACTGAAGATGCGGGAAGCACCTGGGCAGACGTTGATAGCGGTGTGATCTGGTCGCTCAACAACGTCAGCTTCTCTGGTGAGCATGGCTGGGCAGTCGGCCATAATGGGGCCGTCATTCACTCTCGGGACGGCGGGAAAACGTGGGCTCCACAAACCGCGGACACGGACAAGACCCTGATGGCGGTCTCCTTTGTTGACCAACTGCACGGCTGGGCGTGTGGTGATGAATCAACCTGGATGTGGACCGACAACGGCGGAGAAACCTGGAACGTCGAGCGTATGGACGTGTCTCAGATCGGCTTGTCCGAATTCACCAGTCTGGCCGTGCCTGACATCATCTATTACAGCGTGCAGTTTCTGGACAAAAACACCGGCTGGATAGTCGGTGAATACGGCAATGTCCGCTACACTACGGATGGTGGCAAAACCTGGGGGGCACAGCACGACAGTCTGCTCGATGAACTCGTTGAGCAGGGGGGCGTGCGGGACGTCATGGTGATGGGTGCGTTCTTTAAGGTTCACTTCAGCGATCCCAGTAATGGAGTGATGGTCGGCGCTGGTGGGGCTATTGCGAAAACCAGCGACGGCGGTCAGAGGTGGACCTGGATCGCGCGTGAGGGCAGCAATGCAGATGTTCCGGCGTTGCATCTCTACGATGTTGACACGCCGGGCGAGAATAGTCGTCTCGTCCTCGCTGGCATGAATGCGGTCGTGCTTGATACCACCGACAGCGGGGCCAACTGGGGTCCGACCCAGACACCGGATGGCGTCTACACCTGGATCAATTCTGTTGCGTTTGGGGAAAATGGCAAGGGCGTTCTAGTCGGTGGGAAAGGCACCATCATGATCACCGGCGATGGAGGCAAGAGCTGGGAGTTGGTTGAGCAGGAAGTCGCCGAGGAGGAGGCTGCCGCGCATTAGTTCGGCGTCTGAACGCCGGCGCACAGCAGCATCACCCGGAGTGAAAGATTAGAAAAAAGGAGAGAACCGTGGCTGAGAGAAAGATACCGACCATTGAAGAGCTCGAAGCGCATTCCAGAGACCGCGCCGCCCTCTATCGTTTGGGAGAAGGCCTGATCCGGAATCGCTTTCTGATCACGATCGGGGTGCTGCTTATCACCGGTTTTATGGCCTGGCAGGCGTTATCGATCCAAATGTCGACCAGCTTTAACGACCTGCTGCCGTATCGTCATCCCTTCGTCCGCGTGCACTTCCGCTTTGCCGATCAATTCGGTGGGGCGAACAACGTCAACGTCATGTTGAAGGTGGAGAAGGGCGATGTCTTCACCGTAGGTCTGCTCAGGAAAGTCTACGATATGACGCAGGCCATGGACCGCGTCACCGGGGTGAACCACGACCAGATCGAGTCGATCGGCCACCGCACGACGCGTTATCTCACGGTGTCAGGAGGGACGATCGCCACCCCACCGGTCATGCGGCGTCCACCCAAGACGGACCGGGAAGTCGCCGAAATCAAGGAGATTTGCTATAACACCGAAACCATTTACGGCCAGTTGGTCGCCCTGAACGGTCAGGCCCTCCTGCTGAAAGCCAACTTCATTGAGGGTAGGCTCGACTATAGGACCGTCTTTGAAGAGATTCGCCGAACCGTCAAAGAACCGTTTGAGACCGCGGAGGAGACGATCTGGGTGGCCGGCGAGCCCCAGCTCTACGGTTGGATCTACTACTACGCGAACGAGGTGTTTTACATCTTCCTCGCCGCGGCAGCAGTGTGCTGGATCTTGCTCTACCTTTACTTCCACGATTGGCGCGGGGCACTGCGCCCGACCATCACCGGTGTTGTATCGGCATTCTGGGGCCTGGGAATCCAGGCCATGATGGGCTTCTCCATGGACCCGCTTGCCTTGGTGATTCCATTCTTTGTCACGGCCCGGGCCATAAGCCACTCAGTGCAGATGCACGAGCGCTATTATGAGGAATACCACAAGTGGCAGTGGAATAAGGAAAAGGCGATTGTCGCCGCGTTTGCCGAGTTGTTCGTGCCAACCCTGAGCGGGATTATTACCGACTCGTTGGGCATGCTCGTCATCGTGGTCGTGCCGGTGGTCATCCTGCAGAAGATCGCCATCTCAGCCTCGATCTGGGTCGCCTCGGTGGCGATCAGCGAACTGCTCATGAATCCGGTGGTGTATTACTACCTCAGAGCGCCTGACCCGGAAAAGGTCCTGAAACGCGAGAACGGCTGGTTTCAACGTTTTGCTGACAGCTGCGCAGCCTGGATCACCACTCCCAAAAACGCCAGGATGATTGTTATTTTCTGGGTTGTTTCCTTTCTCATTGCCCTGACCCAGATTCGGCACCTCACCATCGGCGACCCAACCGCGGCTACGCCGTTGTTGCATCTGGAGTCGCCGTATAATCAGGCCCATATCGAGATTCAAAAATATTTCGGTGGAATCGAGCCCCTCATCATTGTGGTCGAGGGGCGTGACAAAGAAGTACTCAAGAACCCCGATTTATTACGACAGCTCGAAAAATTCCAGCGTCACATGGAACGCGACAGGGACATTGGCTACAGCTTCTCGCTGGCTGACATCATTCAGGCCATTAATATGACCTTCTATGATATGCAGCCACGCTGGGGCTCCATCCCAGCCAGTGCCCGGCGGGTGAGTTCCCTCTTCTTCTACTATTTTGCCGGAACACCGCCCGGCGAGTCGTCGAAATTTCTTGATCCGAGCTATACGGTCTCGCGTGTGACGTTCTACTGCGCCAATCACCAGGGGGATAATATCGCCCGGATTATTCAGGAAGCGCGGAAATTCGTTGCCGATAATCCCCTGCCCAATGCGGACTGGAGGCTGGCTGGTGGTTTGATCGGGGTGACGGCGGCGGCGAATGAAGAGATTCTCAAGAACAATCTGTATATGCACGGCCTGGGTTTTGGGACGATCTTCCTGATCGTGATGTTTACCTACCGTTCCCCCGTTGCCGCAGTCGTGATGATGATCGGTCTGTTTCTGGCCGACGGCGTGGTGAATGCGTATATGGGCGTGCGGAATATCGGCATCAACTTGCAGTCCCTGCCGGTGGTGACCGTCGGGGTCGGGTTTGGCATTGACTATGCCTTATATATCGTCAGTCGAGCGGTGGAAGAATATGACGGCGATATCAACGACGCCGTCCGACTAGGACTCGCGACAGCGGGGAAAGCCGTGGCCTTTACCGCAGCAACCCTGATAACCGCGACGGTCCTGTGGGCATTCTCGAACATTCGCTTCTGTTCGGAAATGGGCCTGTTGCTGGCGTTGTGGATGGGTATCAGCTTCCTTGGCGCCTGTACCTTTGTCCCGTCAGCATTGGTGCTCTGGCATCCGAAGTTCTTTGTTCGGGCCGCCAGAGAAGGTATTATTGCCTAAAACTGCTATCCCTTCTTGACTGAAGGCAAAAGAGGCAGCCTCATGAGGCTGCCTCTTTTTTTGTCCAAAGACTGGCACAGTGGCGGAACTGAACGCGCACCCGGACGCCTTGAAAAAGATATTGGAAGAGCGGGGCTGAGAGAGCGTCGAAAGACGCAAGCGACGCTCCACTGGAGTCCCCCCCTACTTATCGTAGGAGCCACTCAAAGCAGGTCGTCTATATGTGAGAATGGACCGGGGGAGACAGGCGCGCGGTCACAATAGCCACGCGCGAATTGTTACTAAAATGCGAAAAGGCAATCTGGAAAACAAAGCGGAAGGCTTTATTCCTGATTCTCCAGATCTTCTCCGCCCTTTTGCATCGCCCCTTCAGGGTCTGTCAGCAAGGACTCACCCAAGGCTTTCGGGTTCGCAGCCAATCCGGGCTCTCGGCTATCCTTATTGGCTTGCTTATACTGGTCAACCAAAGACGGTTTGGGCTCAGCATCCCTGACTTCTTCGATAGGGGGGGCGCCAAGTTCACACCCGCCCAGCACGACAATCGACCCAATTCCACATGCAATGAGCCCATTCCGCAGCCATTTGCCGTAATGAGAAAAAATATCCTGCATGGAGCGGTCTATTAAAGAAAGCCGTCGCATTTGTCAAGAGCAGAAACACAGAGAGGAAATGCCGTCTGGGCAGTTGCAAAATATGAAGAATAGCGATAGAAGCAGCCTGGAATACCAAATCATCTTCTGCATGATGAGTTGCATTAAGGATTCATGGGGAAAGGGGGTGACCTGCTGCAACCAGGGAAACAGCGAGTGAGTCAAGGTAGGGAGGATAATTCTTTGTTACAGGAGGGAAGGTTTATGATCAAACACAACAGGAAAAAGCATTCGGGCCTGAGAGGACTGGTGGCCGGGCTAGCCATCGCAGCCGGGCTCGTTTGGCTCACAAGCCCCGCGCAAGCGGTGGTCCGGGTGGGCGACTCAGAGATTCAAGTCGTGTACGAGATGCAGCACGCATTTCAATTTGACGGCAGCCCCGGGGATAATTTCGAGTGGGTGCAGTGGCGGAACGAGTTGCGCGTGGAGTACGAGTATCAGGACCTTGTGTCAACCGAGGGCGGGTTGTTCGGCAAGAACATCAAGATCCCAGGGGTGCGGCGCGCTGACTTCTCCTTCATGTATCGGGGCCGCTTTGACCCGGTGTATGAGGTACGCGACAAGTACGACGATATGTACTCCCACCGCATCAAGCAATTCAAGTCCTTCACCTTTCCCGAGAACGGCTTTCGGGAAATGAACCTGGACGTGGACTTCGGGGATGTGATGGGTCATCGGCTGTCGATGAAGCTGGGCAAGCAGCAGATTGTGTGGGGGGAATCCGATCTGTTCCGCTCGATTGACATTGCCAACCCGCTACGGCTGGACCAGAACCAGGCGGTGGGCGAAGCCTTTGAGGACTTTCGGAGTCCGATCTGGGCCGTTAAATTTCTGTACGACATCGGGAACGTCGGGACCTTGCTGTCCAACGTCGGCCTGGAGTTGTTCTACACGCCACGCTGGCGGTCACTCGTGCAGCACCTGGTCCTGGAAGGCGGCTGGGGCGGTTTGCGCTACGACGACCCGAATTATATTGGCGACGTAGAAGATTACTTTGCTTCGCCGACCTCACCGGGAGTGTTGACCACCAAAGGTGTCCCCTGGGGACCATACCATGACTACGCCCGGAGTCGTCACCCCTGGTCCGTGTTCCGGGTCGGGCGCAACCTGGCGAATATGGCCCCGGATAGCGGGTGTAACCCCGACGTGCCGTGTACGGACGACGCCGCCGGCCGGAGTGGAAACTTCCTGTACCGGATTGGCGGCGGCCGTCACACCCACCATATCCGCGGCACGAAGTGGAAAAACAGCATGGTCGGCGTGCGGATGATGGGGAAGATTTTCGACAATTTCGACTTTACCCTGAACTATATGTACAAGCGCGTCGATCCGTATGCCGTGTTCGACCTGCCGTCCTTCTTTGGGCGAGACCACGACGATGGCCTCGGCAGGCTGGACCAATACGGCCGGCGACTCGGCTCCTTCAGCAACACTCTGCTAGGTTCGGGGGGTGGATTCTTTGCGCATAACCCGACCGATCCGAACAATATGCTCAACTTCCGTCGCGCCCTGGACCGGTGTTTCGAAGAGAATCAAGCCTCGTTTTTCAGCGGGGTCGACATGTTGGGCTACAGCCAGGACGGCAACCCGAACAACGACCGGAATTCGACCGCGTGTTTCGAGGTCGCCCACGCGTACCCGTGGACGAACGTGTTCGGCTTCACGGTTACCTATAACGACTTCGACTACACCGGCGCGGTGTTCCGCCTGGAACAGAGTTGGTCCACCAATGAAGGGCGTAACTGGGGTGGCTCGAACTACGGCGGGCAGTCTCAGGCCCACTTTGATGCGAAGTTGCAGCACGCTCGGGAGGTCTATCTGGACAGACTGGATGACAACCCGGAGTACGCCGCAGCGGTTGATGCGTATGCGGCCGAAAACGGGGTTGACCGTCGTGGTGCAGTTTTCGGCGCACCGGACGTTGACCCGCTCATCACCGGGCCGCACAGCGATGGGGAAGGTAATCCCTGCGTACCAGGTGTGAACGTGTGTCCGGGTAAGAAGATCAACGGCGCGCGGATCAAGCAGGGCTCGTCCGTGTGGCGGAGCATGATCGGCTTTGACCTGATTCAGTCGATTCAGTCCTTCCCAGGCATGGGCTGGACGCGCGGCCTTCCGGGCGGTATCGGTGACCAAGCCACCTTCTACACTTTCCAGGCCCTGACCACCTATCAGAACGACAACCGGCCCTCGGGTGTCAACGCCTTCACCAATGCGCCACGAGACCGACACCATCGGTTCAATCAGTTATACACCTTTGGCCTGTCGGGCTTTTACTTCCGAGGGAAACTGGAACCGCTGTTTGCAGTCGCCTACTCGGTGAACTCCAAGCATCCGCTGATTCTGGCCCAGACCTACTGGCATGGATTCCTCTTCCGTAACCTCGACATCTTTGCCGGTACGGTCATGTATATGGGCGGTCGTAACGATACGGACGGCACGGGCCTGCACCTGTGGGCGGACCGCGATCTGTTCTGGATTCGTCTCCAGTACTACCTGCTGTAGTCACAACCGGAGAGGTGCAACGCCTCTCCTACAAACTCGATCTCCAAAAGGGAGGCTCCTCAAGAGGGCCTCCCTTTTTTACGTTTGGGGATATATGGCTGACTCATCTTCTGACAATAAAAGCTTGACATCCAGGCCCCTAAAGTAATATCCATTAGGGACATCATCTTTTCAAAGGAGGGAAGCCTATGGTCGAACGCAACGGGGGACGAAGGCGAAGGGCATGGCTAAGAAGACTGGTAGCCGGGCTGGCCATCGTAGGGGGACTCGGATGGCTCACAAGCCCCGCGCAAGCGACGATCCGAGTGGGGAATTCGGAGATTCAAGTCGTGTACGAGATGCAGCACGCATTTCAATATGACGGCAGCCCTGGAGATAATTTCGAGTGGGTGCAGTGGCGCAACGAAATGCGCGTAGAGTACGAGTATGGTAACCTTGTGACGCCCGAGGGTGGGTTGTTCGACAAGAATATCAAGATCCCAGGGGTGCGGCGCGCTGACTTCTCCTTCATGTATCGGGGCCGCTTTGACCCGGTGTATGAGGTACGCGACAAGTACGACGATATGTACTCCCACCGCATCAAGCAATTCAAGTCCTTCACCTTTCCCGAGAACGGCTTTCGGGAAATGAACCTGGACGTGGACTTCGGGGATGTGATGGGTCATCGGCTGTCGATGAAGCTGGGCAAGCAGCAGATTGTGTGGGGGGAATCCGATCTGTTCCGCTCGATTGACATTGCCAACCCGCTACGGCTGGACCAGAACCAGGCGGTGGGAGAAGCCTTTGAGGACTTCCGGACACCCATCTGGGCCATCAAGTTTCTGTATGACATTGGGAACGTCGGGACCATGCTGTCCAATGTCGGTCTGGAGTTGTTCTACACGCCACGCTGGCGGCCTATCACTCAGCACTTGGTGTTGGAAGGAGGCTGGGGCGGCCTGCGTTACGATGACCCGAGCTTCATTGGCGATCCGACTGATTACTTTGATTCGCCGACCTCTCCTGGTATCTTAACCACCAAGGGTGTGCCCTGGGGGCCATACCATGACTACTCCCGGATTCGCCATCCCTGGTCGTTGTTCCGGGTCGGGCGCAACCAGGCGAGGATGGCAGGTGATTCCGGGTGTAGTGGTGTAGGACCGTGTACGGACGACACCGCCGGTCGGAGTGGAAACTTCCTGTACCGGATTGGTGGCGGATCGAAAACCCACCACATTCGGGGCACCAAGTGGGACAATAGCATGGTCGGCGTGCGGATGATGGGGAAGATTTTCGACAATTTCGACTTCACCCTGAACTATATGTACAAACGCGTCGATCCGGGTGGCGTGTTCCACTTTGACACCTTCTTTGCCGAATCACCGCTCGATGCGGATGGCAAACGGATGGTGGGTTTAGACGCCCGACCGCAATCACCCGGATGGGGAGGGGGTGTCCCAACGGAGGGTAGATTTGCGGGGCGATATGTCTCTCCCGGGCTGTTTGTTCATGACCCGACCAACCCGAACAACATGCTCGCCTTCCGCCGTGCGCTGGACCGGTGTTTCGAAGATAATATTGCGACGCACTTCGTCAATGTCGACATGTACGGCTATAGCCAGGATAGCAAACTGGATAACGACCGGAGTACGACCGCGTGTTTCGACGTGTCGCACTGGATGCCGTGGACAAACGTGTTTGGCTTCACGGTCACCTATAACGACTTCGACTACACCGGCGCGGTGTTCCGCCTGGAGCAGAGTTGGTCCACCAATGAGGCGCGCAACATCGCACCGGTCGCGAACGGCGGTCGGGACCAAGAACACTACGACGCGCGCGTAGCCGCGGCGCAAGAGAGGGCTATAGCAGAGGGCAGGACGGGCTCGCAGATTCCGACCCATCCCTTTACGGACGGCGACGGCAACCCCTGCGCCGAGGGACACGGCAGTTTCTGTCCCAGCCCACGCCAGCGCCTTGCGCGGATTAAGACCGGCAGCTCGGTCTGGCGGAGCATGATCGGCTTTGACCTGATTCAGTCCATTCAGTCCTTTCCGGGCATGGGCTGGGCGCGCGGCCTGCCGGGCGGTATTGGCGACCAGACCACCTTCTACACCTTCCAGGCCCTGACCACCTATCAGAACGATAACCGCGCAACAGGCCTGAACGCCTTCACCAATGCGCCGCGCGACCGGCACCATCGGTTTAATCAGTTGTACACCTTTGGCATGTCGGGCTTTTATTTCAGAGGCAAGCTGGAGCCGCTGTTTGCCTTCGCCTACTCGGTGAACGCCAAGCAACCCTTGCTGCTGGCCCAGACCTACTGGCACGGCCTGTACTTCCGCAACCTCGACCTCTTTGCCGGCACGGTCATGTATATGGGCAGCACCAACGATGTCGATGCTACGGGGCTGCACCTGTGGGCGGAGCGCGACCTGTTCTGGATTCGTCTCCAGTACTACCTGCTGTAGTCACAACCGGAGAGGAGCAACACCTCTCCTACAAACTCGATCTCCAAAAGGGAGGTTCCTCAAAAGGGCCTCCCTTTTTTCTTTGGGTGAAATATGGGAAGATGCCGCCTGCTTGCGTAGGGTTAGAACAAATTAAAGGAGGAACATACATATGGCGACAGTCGACGGCGGAACGCTGATTGGACGGATATTAAAGGAACAGGACGTGAAGTATATGTTTGCCGTGAATGGCGGACACACCTTTCCCATTCTGGCCACCCTCAGAGATAATGGTATCAAACTCATCCATATGCGCCACGAGCAGGCCACCGCCTATGCCGCGGATGGCTACGCCCGTGTGACCGGCAAACCCGGCCTCTGTTGTGTCACTGCCGGCTGCGGCCTGACCAATGCGGTGACCGGCCTGTGTGGTGCCGGCCTGACCAATAGCGCGGTCGTCTGCCTTGCAGGTCAGCACCCCACCACCGAGGACTTTATCGGCTCCTTTCAGGAAGCCTACGGCTCAGATGTGGTGAGTTCGTTCTCAAAATTTGCCAAGCGCGTACTCGACTGGTCAACCATTGAAATCGACCTGCGTCAGGCGTTTCGTGAAGCCACCTCCTCCCCCCAGGGCGTCTCCCTGCTCGAAATTCCAACCAATATTCTCTACCACCAGGATGATGAGTCCAAGCAACGCAAGGGCGCAAAAGTCTATGGTCCGGATGAACTCCGCTTCCAGGGCGACCCGCGCCAGATTGAACGTGCGGTTGAGCTTATTTTTCAGGCGAAGAAGCCACTCATTGCCGGTGGGGACGGAATTTTCTGGTCCGGGGCCGAGGCGGAACTGAAAGAACTGGCAGAACTCACCAGCACCCCGGTGTACTGCCGTCGCGCCGGCCAGGGCGCGGTTGACGAAAACCATCCGCTCGCCGTTCGGGGCGCGTGGAAAAAGCCGTTTACGGGCCAAGCTGACGTGGTGCTGGCCATTGGATTCAAATTCTGGAGCGGAGAAAAATTCGGGCAACCCCCGACCTGGAGCGATAAAGCCACCTATATCCAGGTTGATGCCACCGCCCAGCGGGTTGGCTGGCATGTCCCAGCCGAAGTCGGCATTGTCGGCGATCCTAAGCTGGTGCTGCGGCAGATGATCGATACGATCAAAGAGATGCAGCTTGACTTTAGCGCCAAGCGGGAGAGCCCGTGGCTCCAAAACATGGTTGAGGTCCGCGATAACTATAACAAGCTCATCAGCGACCGTGAGCAGCAGCATCACAGCGCAAATCCTATCCACCCGGACCGGCTGGCCAAAGACCTCACCTCTGTTATCGACACAGACGCCACCCTCATTATCGACAGCTTCACGCTGAGTGGCTATACGAGCCAGTGGTTCACCGCCCACGAGCCGGGTCAAATTGTTGACGCCGGGCCGCTTGCCCCAGTCGGGCACGGCGTGGGTATGGGTATTGGGGTGCAGCTCGGGCGGCCGGGCAAGCAAGTCATCGTGGTCAGTGGTGATGGTGGTCTGGGTATCGGCGGGATGGATATGGAGACCGCGGCCAAATACGACATCCCGATTATTACCCTGCTGTGGAACAATAGTTCGTGGGGGCCGACGTTTGAGTCCATGCCCCTGCTCAAAGGCCGCACCGACCCGTTCGATATGATTAAGGACATTCGCTATGACAAGGTGTTTGAACCCATGGGTGTCTATACCGAGCATGTGGAGCAGCCGGATGAGATTATTCCGGCTCTGGAGCGTGCACTCTCATCCGGCAAGACCTCGCTGATTAACGTGTTCGGCGATAAGAGCGTTGGTCACCCATCGCTCGGCGGAAACTTATTGGGCTCAACCCAGGTCTAAAGAGTAAGTAATCGAAAGAAAAGGGGCAGGCGTTATACCTGCCCCTTTTTTATGGGTCCGTTCATTGAGCAACCGCCCTACCCGCCCTCTTTGCGCATCACGATTTCGATTTCATCAAGCGGAGAAATGCCGCGGTTGCGGATATGGCAGTTCCATCCGGCAAACTGGCGCAAATACGTAAACATTTCCCGGACCAGACCCGGTTTCACTGTGCTCTCCCATTCGTTCAGCCACTCATCACCCTCAAAATCCTCATCATCCCAGGCCTCGGGAGGAATGTCCGCGCTCAGGGAGAAGCGCAGATTGAACGTATGCTCGTCCTTTTCTGCCATAGAGCGCCTTTATGTGACGCCCAGCGCCGCCAGGTCTTCCAGATAGGCTTCCGCCGGTACCATGCCGATTTGGCGTCGTTTTCCGCCAATCAGGACGGTCGGCACCGCACTCACGAAATACGTATCCACTGCGTCTTCGCACTGCTGACGCACCTGGTCTTGGAGGGTTGTATCTGCGATATCGTTCAGGAAGACGTTCATATCCAGGCCCGCCTGCCGGGCAACCTCAACACAGGTCTCTTTTTCAATCAGACTCTTGTTCTCAACAAAAAAGGCCCGGAAGAGTCCGGAGTGAAAGCGGAGGAAGGCGTCCTCTCCCTGACGCTGAGCGGCCGTACCGGCCTCCAGGCCAGGCAGGCTCCAGCGCGGAAATTCCGCATGCGGCCACATGGAATATTCCAGGCCATCCGGTTCAGCCAGGGCCGACGCCCTCCGCCAGGCCTGCTCCACATAGCTGTCCTTAAACTGAAACGGGCGGGCCTCATAGTGCGGACGTAAGGCAAAAGGGTGCCATTTGACGCTGACGCGATCACCAAAGCGTTCCTTGATCCTGCGCAGCCGCTCCGCGGCCGGGAAACACCACGGTCACAGATAGTCTGAGAACTCGATGATTTCAATTGGCGTATCCATACGGTTACCCCCTATTATACTGCCCCAGTTCTATCCGAAACAGGCTACGCCGGCCAGGGGTTGGCCCAGTTCCCTTGCATTTTCTCACAAACAGCAGTAACACCATAAAAATACGGGACACCGCTCGGAAGGAGAATAAGTTATGCGAGTCATTGATGGAGATGCCCATTTTCTCGAACCATTGGACCTTTTCCAACGCTATATTGATCCCACCTACCGCGAGCAGGCGATGCAGATTGAAACCGACCGGGTGAGCGGGGAAAAAAAGGTTTTAGTCAACGAGAAACCCATGCAGATCTTCGATGTCGAGCAATTTCTGAGCGCGGTTGCCGGCTACGGCCAAAAGGAACAGGGGCGGGACCTGAACACCTTCGACCGGTACCATTATTATAGCACTGAGGGGTCAGACATGGGCCAGCGGGTGCAATTCCTGGATGATGAGCAGATGGCCTGTCAGGTCATCTACCCGACGCTCGGCCTGTTCTGGGAGGGCGAGGTAGAAGATCCC
>WTHD01000013.1 GCA_011523265.1 Candidatus Binatota bacterium | reverse complement strand
ACATTATAGACACCGTGCGGCACACCGGCCTCGTTCATCACCTCGCCCAGCAGAGTAGCCGTGCTCGGCGTTTCCTCCGAGGGTTTGACAACCACGCTATTCCCGCAGGCCAAGGCCGGTCCGACCTTCCAGGTCATGAGCAGCAGGGGCAGATTCCACGGACACACTACCGCAATCACGCCTTTTGGCACGCGCAGGCTGTAGTTCAGCGCCCCGGTACCGTCCGGGGTGGACATGTCGAAGTGTTCGCCGGACACGTTTTTGACCACATCGGCAAAGATACGGAAGTTGGCCGCACCGCGCGGAATATCAATATGAGAGGCCAGGCTCACCGGCTTGCCGGTATCGGCCACCTCGGCCTCAAGAAACTGCTCAAAACGCTGCTCAATACCGGCGGCAACGGCGTATAACACCTCCGTGCGTTCGGCCAGGGTCAGCCGGCTCCAGGGTCCGTCAAGGGCGGCTCTGGCCGCGTGAACCGCGGCATCTACATCGGCCCGGCCGGCTTCGCACACATGGCTGATGAGCGCATTATCAATAGGCCGGCGGTTCTCAAAGGTGCGACCGCTCGTCCCTTCGGTATAGGTACCGTTGATAAAATGGCAGGTGGTCTGGGTACTCATCTGCGGACTCGTTGGCTTAGAAGATCGATAGGCTACTGAGCTGTTTCACTCTAGTCCAACCGACGCTGAATATATATCATCCACACCAGCTGGCAAATCGCAAGGAGGACACTATGTCGCATATCAATTCCCACGCTCTGGTTGAGACGGACTGGCTGGAAGAACATCTGAACGATACGGACCTGTGCCTGCTCGACTGCCGTGTCAACCTGATACCCGAGGATTCCGGCGGCTTCCGTATGGAGAGCGGGCGGCCCTCATGGGAAACGGGCCACATCCCTGGGAGTGGCTTTGTCGATTTCACCACCGACCTGTCCGACCAGCACAGCGCCCTGCCGTTGATGATGCCACCCGCCGACCAGTTTGCCGCCGCCATGGGGCGCGTCGGGGTGAGTGCCCACACCCGAGTTATTCTCTATGACGATTTCTATAATATCTGGGCGGCCCGAGTGTGGTGGATGCTCCGCGCGAGCGGCTTTGACAACGCGGCGGTCCTCAACGGCGGCTGGCACAAGTGGACACAGGAAGGGCGAGCCGTCTCGAACCGGCCTGCTCCCCCCGTACGGGGCCAGTTCGTATCCACCCCGCGGCCCGAGTTAATGGTGGGCAAACAGGAGGTGCTGGAGGCGATACAGACACCGTCAAGCTGCCTGCTGAACGCCCTGACCGCCGAGGATCATGCGGGCACAGGAGGGATGATTCGGTATCCCCGGCCCGGACGCATTGCGTCGAGTGTGAACATCTCATTTTATGATCTGGTCGATCCGGAGACGCACGCCTATCTGCCTGTCGAGCAGCTCCGCGAAAAATTCGAGGCCGTTGGCGCCACCGACGCTCAGCGGGTCATTACCTATTGTGGGGCTGGGATTGCGGCCAGCAGCGACGCCTTCGTCCTAACCCTACTGGGATTGGAGGACGTTGCCGTCTACGATGGTTCACTCATGGAATGGGCCGCGGATGCGAGTCTGCCGATGGAGACGGATACCTCCCTCGTCGGACGGCCTTCGTCGTAGCTACTGTCCAAACCGTTGACGGGTTTTTTCTCTGTGCGCTCCAGGAGGACTGATAGACACGGTTCAGAGACATAAGGAGAGGCCGTGAACGAAGAAACGCTGGAAATCTCACTCGTAAACGATCTGAAGGAGATCGCCCGCGTCGCAGAGCAGATTGACGAGTTCTGCGCCTCTCGGGCCATTGCGTCGGAAGTCGCTTATGCGGTCAACCTGGCCCTGGACGAGATCCTGACCAATACCATCAACTACGGGTATGCCGATGACGAGCCGCATCAGATCGAGCTTATCGTCAGTCTGGAAGTGGAAGCGCTGGTCATCGTCATCGTGGACGACAGCGCGGCGTTCGACCTGTCGAACGCACCAACACCCGATGTCGGGGCCTCCCTCGAAGAGCGGCCCCTGGGCGGACTCGGCCTTTTCCTCGTGCATCAGATGATGGACAGCGTCGAGTATCGGCGGGAAGGGGAACGCAACATCGTCACCCTCAAAAAGAATAGGACCGCAGTCCCCGCTCAATAGGCGGCCCTCGCTCATACTGCCGTCTTACGCCGGAAGAAGTCGCAAAAGGCGTTCACCCCGCCAGCAGCCACAGCATCCCCACCCAGCCCAGCACCAACCACCCGGCCAGAAACCACCCCGCTGCCTCCGGCACTACCCGTGGATGCAGGGAGATGACCTGACCCGGCAATCGCCGAAACAGAAATACCGTACACGCCGTGCCAAACGGCCCGGTGATCCACAGGCTCATGCCCGCCAGCCACCAAGCCGCCCCCCAGATTATCCCCACAATAGGAATAAGGAAGAAGAGGAGCGGCCCGGCTTCATAGTCCGGCGCGGCCCGAAGTCGCCGGGCCGCGTCCCGTTTATGTTCGAGCCATGCCTGGGCTTCCTCCAGCCGGTCACGCAGGGGGGACATGGTTAGTTGGTGGTGGCAGGGGGGGCCATGTCTGGAGCTTGAGCAGCCGCCCCCGTACCCGCGACTTTATTGCCGATGCCCTCTATCGCGGTGTCGAGATCGCCGCTAAAGGTGTTCAATGCAGCCGCAATCGCCACCGCAAGAATGCCCACCAGAATGGCATACTCCAGCGCTGAGACTGCCTTAGAGTCCCGCACCCAGCGCCACCACTGACGCCCAACCGTTCCTATCCTGTGCATTCCGCACACCTTGACCTTTCTCTGCCCTCGGGTGTACGGTCGCGCGGTGTATCCCAGCACGCTCACCCACTGAGCAGTGTTGGTCCCCGCGCTGAATTCGCAGTTCAGCGCGGGGCACGTTCACAATCACAATAACGACACACGGCACGTAAGGTGCCGGGCCGTACTAACCGCACAACAGAAGTTCTGGATGTGAGTCCCTACATATTCGCCACGGCGCGGGTAGCTACTCCCACGCCTGTATGTGGCGGTTGTATTCCGCAGGCGACCCGACTCGGGACTCCTGTTGACGGTTAGTGAGCCACATCATGCTCGAGCGAAACAAATTTGCCAAGATGCAAATAGTATGTATGCCAGATAATAGAGAACGGGCGGATGGGTTATATTGCTACGTTTGAGACCTTAAACGAGAAGATTCCGTATTATATTGTAATTATGACGAAAAAATGTTGCGATGGCGCTATGGCTCGTATAACCCACGAATTTTCCGTATCGAATTATCGTTCGATCTGCGAGGAAGTCACCCTTGATCTACGCATCCCCGGTACAGCGCCCGACCTGCCGCGTTTTCGGTCTTGTCAGGCCAAACCCGCCGTTCGGCTTCCGACTGTGGCCGTCATCATGGGGCCGAACGGCTCGGGTAAGACGACCCTTCTTCGGGCGCTTCTGGATCTTACTCGTATTGCCTTTGGCCCCGACTTGTCGGCGTCACAAGCTACAATCAAGGATGTTCTTCCTTTCTGGTCAGCCAAGGCCACAAGCGAGCCGACGATATTTCGCCTGGAATTTGATGCTGACTGGCTACAGTTGGACGGAGCGCGAGAGGTGTTCCGCTACGAACTCTCAATAGGACACGTTCCGTCCGGGCGGCATCCTTTCATTCTTCGCGAAGCCTTGTTCCATTTTCCGAAAGGCCGTCCTAAACGCCTCTTTGAACGGGGCATGCCCGGAGAGACCATCTACACCTCTTCCGAATTTGGGTTGAAACCAAAAGATGCCCGACTGGATGCGGTTCGGAAAGATACCTCTGTCATTACTGCGTTTGCGGCGCTCAATGTTCCTTTAGCCATGCGCATAGTTGAGGCGTCGAGATGGGATTTCTCGCCAACTGACATATTTGATGAGGATACCTGGCAGCCGGATACCGAACGGGTCCTGGATTTTTTTGAACGTAACAGCAAGGCGAAAAGCTGGATGAAGCAACAAATGCAGCGTAGTGACTTGGCAATCCATGACGTGCTCATCAGGAGTAACGGTGGTGAGATGGAGGCTTTCTTTCGTCACCACGGCCTTGACCGTGAGGTGCCTTTAATGTCCGAGTCCACGGGAACATTCTGTTTGTTCCATGCTCTCCCTCAAATCCACATGGTTCTTGAGGCTGGCGGTCTGCTCATCCTTGATGATGTTGATGGCTCTTTGCATGTGGATATTGTTGGTGAGATCATTCACTGGTTCCACA
>WTHD01000234.1 GCA_011523265.1 Candidatus Binatota bacterium | reverse complement strand
GGCGACGAGTGGGTTGAGGCCGGGACGGTGGTGATTGCCACGGGCTCTTGGTCGCGTCAGGTCGGGGAGCTGTTTGGAATCGTGATTCCCGTTGAGCCGGCCAAAGGTCAGATGTTGGCCGTTCGCACCTCTCAGCTCAACCACGTGATCTCATGCGACGAACACTATCTGGTCCCACGCAAAAACGGCGAGGTCCTTATGGGCTCAAGCGTTGAGTATGTCGGGCATACAAAAGACGTCACGCTGGATACGGTTCAAGCTTTTATTGACCGTTCAGAAGCGCTGGTGCCGGGGATCAGCAAGGCTCCGCTCAGCCGGTTTTGGGCCGGATTACGGCCCTATTCACCGACGCGTCGGCCTATCCTGTGCCGGGCACCCGACATCGACAATGTTGTCCTGGCCACCGGTCACCATCGCAACGGCATTGTCCTGGCCCCTATTACCGGCAAGTTGATTTACGAACTGATCACGACGGACCAACCCTCACTGGACCTGACCCCCTTCGCCCTGCCCAGGGAACCCCTTCCGCCACTGGGTCCGGACGAATCGCCCGACGAGGCGGACTGAAGTCCGCCTCGCATTGCCACGTCCATGGCAGTGTGCGATAATTCGTTCCATTCAGGCGAGAGGGAAAACCATATTCCGGAGGGAGGAAATTTATGGACGAGGTGAAGATTCGAGTGCTCAAGAACGGGCCATACGAGGTCAAAGGCGCAGTCACGCTTACGGACCAGAAGCGCAACCCGTATACGGTTGAGGACGACGCCATTTATCTGTGCCGCTGCGGTCAGTCGGCGAACAAGCCGTTCTGCGATGGCACCCATACCGAAGCCGGCTTTAAGGCCGAAGAAACAGCCGAATAGCGTCCTAAGAAAATGCAAATACGCCTCTTTACCGCATTTGCATTTGTTGTCTTCATCGGCTTCGGTCTGTATGGAGATAGTGAGGCGTCCTGTAGTTCCCAGAACATCGGAGGAACGACCTTCCACTCATGTTCTGACGGTTCGGCAGGCGTCTCTCAAAACCTTGGTGGTACCACCTTCCATAATTGGTCCGACGGTTCGGTAGGTACTTCTCAAAACCTTGGCGGTACTACCTTCCATAATTGGTCCGACGGCTCGGTAGGTACTTCTCGCAACCTTAGCGGTACTACCTTTCACACCTGGTCTGACGGCTCGGCAGGAGCCTCTCGCAACCTTGGCGATACCACCTTTCACACCTGGTCTGACGGTTCGGTCGGCGCCTCTCAGAACTTTGGTAGTACCACCTTTCACACCTGGTCCGGCGGCTCGGCAGGCACTTCTCGCAACCTTAGCGGGACCACCTTTTACAATCGGGACTAGTCACCCTTATCAAGCTCGGGCGTTCTCATGTTTTCCGATATAGTCGGCCGTGCAGCATCACTCAGCACCTGAACCGCGCGCACACCGGCCCCGTAGCGATAGACCATTTCCCCACCCCAATACCCCTGGATCGTCAGACCGATCAATCCCATGCCGGCCAGGATGATGTACAGGAGCGGCAATTGCTCGCGAATTTGCAAGCGCGCCACAAGCAGGATGATAAAAAACCCGAGCAGCACATACCCGCCATATTCGTGGTAGAAGAGCAGTTCCCCGACTTGGGGATCAAAAACACTGCTGGGCCGTGGGAGCTGCTGTTCGATCCAGCCACTCAGGACAGCCAGGCCCACCGCACCAACGCCGGCGAGGAAACCGATCTTGCCAGTCTGCTGCCAGTCTCGCCGTCCGCCAAGGCTTCCACCACAGTCAAGAAGCACACCAAAGACAACCAGGGCAATGGCAAAATGAACACATACGGGATGCAGCAAGACGATGAGACCGGCGTCAAGCGGGGGTACTGACACGCCTTCATCAGCCCAACCGAAACCGACGGTCAGCACGCAGCCGGCGCCAAGGAGGCAGCCTACCTGCCTCCAGAGTTTTCCGTTTTTCATGGCGCTGGGCATCTGCGTATCGATTTCCCTCCCCCGGTCTCGATGCTAGACTATGTTGAAACGTACGCGGATACTACAGGAGGTAGGAGTGCCACCGTCTGAGACGCCCCCTTCAGTCACGATCGCCCAGCTGGGAGAGATCGAGCCGGGAAAGACCAAAAAATTTATGCTGTCAGTCGAGGGACGAGAGACCGAGTGTTTTGTGGTGAACTACGACGGCCAGTACTTCGCGTACATCAACCGCTGTGCGCACGTGCCCATGACCATGGACTGGATCGATAACCAATTCTTGACCGAAGACGGCCGCTATATCCTGTGTGCAACGCATGGGGCGGCTTTTGAGCCGGATACGGGAGAATGTGTGTTTGGTCCGCCGTGTGGAAAATTTTTAGTCCGCGTTCCGCTCACCATAGACGGCGACCGGATTCTGGCCGGTCAGCCGATTGAAGACGAGGTGGTGGACTGATTCGTCGAGCCGTCAGGAGCTGGGGGCGTCCGCACTCAGCCGTTATTCCCACTCGTCACCGAAGTGGGCGCGCAGCAGGCGTTGTTTGAGATAGTCCAGACTGCCAAGGTCTTCGATAATATCGCCGCCGGTATCATAGAAGAAAATCTCACCGCGCTTATTGCGCCCGATCGCCACCAGCCATTCGAGCTCATCGCGATCTTCCAGCAAGTAATTGATGGTCTGAGAAACCCCTTTGGCAGGGATCAGCGTGACTTTTGAAGAGTGTGGTTTTTCTTGTGTATTTGATGGCATCTTCTATCTCCACCGAAGCGCTTTTCCAGGTGCGGTACGGGGATGTTGCAGGAAGCATAAGAGGCTGTTTTCATCAAGTCAATACAGCAATCGCGATTGTTTCAACGTGGTAGGTATGGGGAAAAAGGTCGACGGGCTGGAGGCACTCAACCCGGTATCCCAATTGACCGAGACGGTGTAGATCACGGGCGAGTGTCGTAGGGTCGCACGAGACATAGACCACCTTTTGAATCCTCAGTCGAGGGATATCGTCGAGACTGTCGGCGGCCCCTGCCCGAGGCGGGTCCAGTACCAGGATATCGGCCTCCATCTGGCTCTGGGTTAATGTTTGCAGCCCGACCCGGGCCGAGGCGTGAACGAAGGTCACGTTGTCCAACCCCGTCCGGACAACGTTCTCGCGGGCGTCGGCAAGCGCATGCGGATCCTGTTCGATGCCGATGAGCGCGCTGACCCGCCTGGCGATCGGCAGGCTCAGATTGCCGGCGCCCATATGGCATTCAATCACTTTTTGTGATTCCTCAAAATCGCTCAGCCGAAGAAGAGCGGCGATCAGAACCCGGTTTCCCGCAGGATTGACCTGCGTAAACCCGCCCCGCTTCACCTCCAGAACCAGGTCGTCAACGCCCAGGTCCAGCACAATACGGGTCTCGCCCCACACACGGCGCCAGCCGCGGCCAAAGAGTATCAACCCGGCCACATCGTCGTGTCTGGTGACAAAGGCCGCGCATTCTTCCTCATCATCGGCCTGAAAACGCCCTTGCGCATTCCCGATCAGAACCACCCCGCCGGCCGCCGCCCGGAGCGGATCACTCGTGATCAACTCGATTCGTCGTACCGTGGTCCGCAACCGGGTCAGCCAGGCGCGGGCGTGCGCCAAATGCGTTGCACAGTCCTCCCCGGCAATGAGACAGTCCCCGAACTCGACCAACTCGTGCGACTGAGACTGATAAAAGCCGAGCCGGGCGGGCGGTTCGGTCCGCAGGCGGATACGATGGCGATAGCGCCACTCCTGCGGGCTGGGAAGAATCGGGAGTACGGGTGGGTCCTCCACGCCCCCAATACGCCGCATATGCTCTCGGACGAGCGCTTCCTTGGCTCTGAGTTGTTCCGCATAGGTCACATGCTGCCACGGGCAACCACCGCAGCGCGGCACATAGCGACACGGCGGCATCCGCCGGGCCGGGCCGGGTTGCCGGACAGCGACAAGGTGGCCGTGTGCGTACCGTTTTTTTTCTTCGGTCAGGACAACGTCCACTCGGTCCCCAGGGACCGTCTGCGGGACAAAGACGACTTTCCCCCCGTCTTTGCCATTCATCCGGCCGACACCCGCCGGACCGTAGGACAGCCGTTCAATTGTAAGCGGGATGGGAACCGAGGGCATGTGATCTTCAACTTGGGCTTTTTCTTTATCGGACGGCTACTCACCCACAGACTGCGAGCAACTGGTATTCCTGGCTTATGTCAATATGTGGTAGGAGACAAGCCATGCTCGCCATCCGTCGCGGAAGACGAACCGACCTCACCGCCTGCCAGACGATGCTCTTCCCGGACACCTCTGACGATGAGTGGCGCAAAGCGGAAGTTCGTCACTGGCGGCGGCTCGCTCGGGACCCAGCGCTTGACTTCTACGTTGCCCAGCATATCGACGTGCTCCAGGGTATGATCCTCGTCAACTATATTCGTCGCCTCCGCCACTCCGGTTGGCTGGCGGTTCTCGATATCGCGGTCTTACCTTCTGCGCCGGCACAGGTCGGGCAAGCGTTACTCGATTTCGCAAAAGAGCGCGCCCAGAAGCGGGCGTGTCCCAGCGTGGTCTGGCTGCCGTGTTCGGGCCAATCAACAGCGCAGCTTACCCCCGCCTTTTTCAGGGATAATGGCTTTCAACAGGTCGGAGAGTTCTGGTCGTGCCCCCTGGAATAAGCGTTGGCGGGTGGATAACACCGCGCCGGACACCAGTCCCCTACTTGACCCTGGAACCCGGCCCGAGCTATTAGGAAATGGATAGTACGACGTGTCGGGGTGTGGCTCAGCCTGGTAGAGCACACGGTTCGGGACCGTGGGGTCGCTGGTTCAAATCCAGTCACCCCGACCATTGCTCTCTCGCTTTCCAGGAACCTGGACATATCCGCCAGTTATACTGGCGGGTGAGGCAGACTCGGACATCATGCTCTCAGATCTCGACCTGGGCGTTCTGATCCTTTCCAGTGTTGCGGCCTATCTGTGCGGCTCTATTCCAACTGGCGCGCTCATCGCCAAGCGACAAGGGATCGCTGTCCAGGAGGCGGGGAGTGGTAATATAGGGGCAACGAATGTTGCGCGTACGGCAGGGAAAAAAGCCGGCATACTGACCCTCATAGGGGATATCCTTAAAGGTCTCTTCCCCGTTCTCATTACTCGTTGGCTGGGATTAAACGAGGTTGTTCAGGCCAGTGCTGCAGTGATGGCAATCCTGGGCCACCTTTTTCCCGTCTTTCTCCGTTTTGTGGGCGGCAAGGGGGTTGCCACCGGGCTGGGCGTTTTCTTGGGCCTCGCACCAATAGCCATCCTGACGGCACTGCTCGGTTTTGTCCTGGTGTTTGTGGTGTTCCGCATTGTCTCGCTTGCGTCTCTCGTGGCGGCAGCGCTCACACCCTGCTTCATCTTCTTTTTCGCCTATCCGTGGCCCGTTCTTCTTGCGGGCATCGTGATCGCCGGGCTGATTATTGTCCGTCATCACGAAAATATCGGGCGTCTGCTGAAAGGTGAGGAGCAAAAGTTTCGGGCAGGAAAACCGGTCCCTTCTGCCTAAAAAAAGTGCGTTGCCTGGGAACTAGGCAGCATGAGCCTCCTGTATCTATGCTGTTTCTTAAGGAATTTCCTGCTCCTGAGGTCTGTGCAGACTGGCATTTGTCTTGCTCATATTCATGAGAGTGCCGTAAGGTGGATTATGCCCTCCGCAGTACGCCTGTCCGCTTTACATGTTGCATATTTTATTTTAGAGAGGGCCTAGAGAGGGTAGTAACATGGGCACACTGAAAAAGGTTGAAGCGATTATTAAGCCGTTCAAGCTGGATGAGGTGAAAGAGGGTCTGAATGCAGTCGGCTTATCCGGGCTCACCGTGAGCGAGGTCAAGGGCTTTGGTCGTCAAAAGGGACATACCGAACTCTACCGGGGCGCCGAATACGTGGTTGACTTCCTGCCCAAGGTCAAGCTGGAAATCGTCGTCAGAGAGGAGCAGGTGGCCACGGTTGTCGAGACCATTCAGGAGGCGGCCAAAACAGGACGCATTGGAGACGGCAAAATTTTTGTCAATTCAGTTGAAGAAGTCATTCGTATACGGACAGGTGAGCGCGGAGAAGACGCACTGTAATGCCGACCGCAAGCATCTGCACGGAACATCATTGCTCGTGTAAGGAGGAAAAGAGTCACTATGACGCCACAAGAAGCTATTGCTCTGGCAAAGGAAACGGGTGCTGAGTTAGTCGACCTCAAGTTCATGGACCTGATCGGGACCTGGCAACATTTCACCATACCGCTGAGTGAATATAACGAAGACCTGTTCGAGGACGGATCAGGTTTTGACGGCTCTTCGATTCGCGGCTGGCAGCCGATTAACGCCTCGGACATGCTGGTCATGCCCGACCCCAGCACAGCGGTCATGGACCCGTTCTACGAACGGCCGACGCTCAGCCTGCTCTGCAATATCGTGGATCCGATCACGCGTGAGCCGTACTCGCGCGACCCGCGCGGTATCGCCAGGAAGGCCGAAGCCTACGTCCAGTCCGGCGGGTTCGGCGAAGTGGCGTATTTCGGGCCTGAGCCGGAATTCTTCATCCTTGACGAAGTCCGTTTCGACCAGAATGCGTACGAAGGCTATTATCACGTCAATTCGATTGAAGGCGTCTGGAACTCTGGCCGGGAAGAAGGACCCAATCTTGGCTATAAGCCCCGGCACAAAGAAGGCTACTTCCCGGTATCACCTCTCGACTCGTATCAAGACGTCCGGACTGAGATGGTTCAGATGATGGAGCAGGTGGGGATTCGAGTTGAGAAGCACCACCACGAGGTGGCCACCGCTGGCCAGGCAGAGATTGACCTGCGCTTCCTGCCCCTGGTCCAAATGGCCGACGCGCTGCAATGGTATAAATATATTGTTAAAAACGTGGCCAAGAGACATGGGAAAACCGCGACCTTTATGCCCAAGCCAGTCTTTGGTGACAACGGCTCGGGCATGCATACCCACCAGTCGGTCTGGAAGGACGGCAATCCGCTCTTCGCCGGTGATAGCTATGGCGGCATGAGCGAATTTGCCATGCACTATATTGCCGGCATCCTGGCCCACGCGCCGGCCATTTGTGCTTTTGCCGCTCCAACGGCCAATTCCTATCGTCGCCTGGTTCCGGGATTTGAGGCGCCGGTCAACTTGGCCTACTCGTCCCGCAACCGTTCGGCAGCAGTGCGTATTCCCATGTATTCCATGAGTCCCAAGGCGAAACGCATTGAGGTTCGCTTCCCGGATGCAACCAGCAATGGCTATCTGGCCTTTTCGGCGATGCTGATGGCTGGTCTAGACGGGGTTGAGCGGAAGCTGAACCCAGGCGATCCACTGGATAAAGACATCTATGCCCTGACCCCGGAAGAGCTGGCCCATGTCCCATCCGTGCCCGGCTCACTGCCGGAGGCCCTGGACGCCTTGGAAAAGGATCATGATTTTCTGTTGAAGGGAGATGTGTTTACCCAGGATGTGGTAGAGACATGGGTCGAATACAAACGGACCCAGGAGATTGACGAACTCCGCCTGCGACCCCATCCCTACGAATTTGCGCTGTACTACGACGCCTAAAGCGGGCGATTCAGCCTTGCTATGAAGCCCTGGAGGATAGAGTCTTCCAGGGCTTTTTTCTTGTGCCAGACGCCTCGACTCCTTGACAAAGCCAGGCGTCTCAGGCAGACAAAGGTGGCGTAAACACTCTGGTTTACTGAAAAAATTGGACCAAACAAACAAGGAGAAGAATCTATGCTGCTCGATGGAAGAGTCGCTATTGTGACAGGGGCCGGACGTGGAATCGGACGAGAAGAAGCCCTGCTTCTGGCAAAAAACGGAGCCAAGGTTGTGGTCAACGACTTGGGAGGGAGTTTCGATGGTACTGGCTCGGATGACAGCCCGGCCCAGCAGGTGGTCGACGAGATTAAAGCCGCAGGCGGGGAGGCGGTGGCAAATTTCGAGAGCGTCACTGACTTCGCGGGAGCCAAACGTATTGTCGAATGTGCGCTCGATTCCTTTGGCAAGCTCAATATTCTCGTCAACAACGCCGGTATCCTGCGCGACCGGATGATCTTTAATATGTCCGAAGACGAGTGGGACGCGGTCCTGAACGTCCACCTGAAAGGCTCTTTCAACTGCTCCCGCCACGCCTGTGAATACTGGCGCGAGCAGCATAAGCAGGGGAATCTTTTGAACGGCCGCGTGATTAACACCTCTTCGGACGCCGGTCTGCTCGGGAGTCCTGGCCAACCCAACTACGGCCCGGCAAAAGCGGCGCTGGCCACCATGGCCATTATCGTTGACCGCGAGATGCAGAAATATGGGGTCACCGGCAATGCCATCGCCCCGCTTGCGCGCACGCGGATGACCGTGGACGCGACGCCGCAAACTGCTGGTCTGATGGCGGGACCGGAAAAAGAAGGCGAGCATGACTATTTTGATCCCGGCCATATTGCGCCGTTGGTCACTTGGCTGGCGAGTGAAGATGCGGCAGATGTCCACGGTGAAGTGTTTCGGGTTGGGGGAGGCTGTGTGTGGCTGATGCAGGGCTGGCATTCCGTCGGAACCGTCAAGAAAAAAGGCATGTGGGACGCGGCTGAGTTGGGCGAGCAACTCAAGGTCGAACTGGCCAAGGGCAACACCGCCAAAGAAGACCTGGGATCAATCTTCAAGTCCCTCAAACAGGACTGAGTCGCTGATACCAGACAGCCTGGACCAGAAGAGGAGGGTCGCCCCTTCCCTTATGGTCCGTCTCTCTTTCTACTCCAGGACATGCAGAACCCGGACATTCTTGTGAGCCAGCCATCTCCCTATAATATTCTTATTGTGTGCCACGCGAATACCAGCCGGAGCGTGATGGCCCATGTCCTCTTGGAAAAGATGTTGGTAGACCGCGATGTCCGGCATATTGACGTGCGCTCCGGTGGCATAGCCATTTACGCCAGGGATGGCATGATCGCGTCCCTTGACGCCTATTTCATCTTGCAGGAGCACGGAATTCAGATTAAGCGCGACGAGTTCGTTTCAACCGACCTCAAACGGCATCGAGAACTTATTGCCGATGCCGACCTCATCCTGACTATGACGAATGAGCAAAAATCCATGCTCGACGCCTATCCCGAAGCAGACGGCAAGGCGGCCTTTACGCTCAAGGAGTTTGCCGGCGAGCAGGGAGACATTGAGGACCCGGCCATGCAGGGCGAAGAGGCCTTTCGGGCGCGCATGGTCGAAATCAAACGCTGTCTTGAGCATTCGTTTGACGACCTCCTGCAACGGGCCACGTGACCGCCATGTCGCATTCGTCATCCTGGGCCGGTTTTACCAATCCGGCCGACGCTACGATCCGGGATATTCTGGCAACCCCACGGACCATTGCCGTTGTCGGCTGTTCGCCTGACCCGAGTCGGGACAGCCATCAAATCGCAGCTCTACTCAAAGCCAAGGGCCACACCATTATCCCAGTGAACCCGCACTGCCAGGAAGTGCTGGGCGAGCAATGTTTTCCGAGCCTGTACGCCGTACCGCTTCGTATAGAAATGGTTGACGTGTTCCGGCGCTCGCAGTTCGTCGGTCAAGTCGCCGAGGAATCCATAGCCGTAGGCGCGTCCATACTGTGGCTGCAATTAGGCGTCATTGACCCTGCTGCGGCACAGCGGGCACACGAGGCAGGGCTCACCGTAATTATGGATCGCTGCCCGGCTATTGAATACCGACGGCTATTTTAGCGTTGCGTTATGTCAGATTCGCCACCGAGCAAGCTCAAGCCCTGGCAGCGTCTCGACTCTAAAACCGTCTATTCGTGTCGCATCTTTTCGCTGCAAAAGAACCGTTCCCGTTCGCCTCGGACAAACGAAGAGCATGACTTCTTCGTGCTCGATAGCGGCGATTGGGTCAATATCATACCCGTGACAGCCGACGGTCGCGTTGTGCTGATCCGGCAATATCGACACGGGACGAACGATATGACCCTCGAAATTCCGGGGGGCATGGTAGACCGAGAAGACCCCTCACCGCTGCACGCCGCCCGTCGGGAGATGCAAGAAGAGACCGGCTACGACTCGGAGGATATTATTCCGCTGGGCGCGATCCACCCTAACCCGGCCATTCAGGGCAACCGCTGTCACAGCTTTCTGGCCCGTAATGTCGAAAAACGCTTCGAGCTGAGCTTTGACACGACCGAGGAAACCGAAGTAACGCTAGCTCCGCTTGCTAGTATTCCTGACCTCATTCGCCAGGGACATATTACCCACGCGTTGGTTGTGGTTGCGTTTCACTGGTATGACCTGCTCAAGCGTGGAACTGGGTAGTCGGCCTCTTTCAGCCTTCCCTGCCCAGCTTTTCTCGGACAAGCTGTCCCATTTCCTGGCAGCCAACCACGCGGCACTCGGGCTGGGCAATATCCGGCGTCCGGTAACCATTTCCCAACACCTGATCGACCGCCTCTTCAATCGCCAGGGCGGCCTCGTCCTGGCCAAAGGAGAGACGCAGCATGAGCGCGGTGGACAGAATCATGGCCAGCGGGTTGGCCTTGTCCTGACCCGCAATGTCCGGCGCCGTGCCATGAATGGGCTCAAACAGACCGCGGCTACCCTCGCCCAGCGACGCAGAAGGCAGCAGGCCCATGGACCCGGCCAGCATTGAGGCCTCGTCCGTCAAAATATCGCCAAACATATTTTCCGCGGCAATCACGTCAAAGTCGGCGGGTCGCCGGATCAAATGCATCGACATGGCATCCACCAACACGTCTTCATACTCGACATCGGGATACTCTTGGGCGACTTCATTAGCGACTTCGCGCCACATGCGTGAGGACGCCATGATATTGGCCTTATCGACCGAGGTCAGCTTCTTGCGCCGCTTCCGCGCCAGGTCGAATGAAGCACGCATCAGTCGCTCGACCTCTCCCTCGGTATAGAAAATCGTATCGACCGCCTCCCGCCCGGACGCGCCGGTTCGGCGTTCGCTCGGCCGGCCGTAATAAACACCCCCGGTCAGCTCTCGGACGACCATGAGATCGACACCTTCCAGGACTTCGGGTTTCAAGGTCGAGGCGTGCAGCAGATGGCGGTTGACCTGGACCGGCCGCAAGTTAGCAAAAAGTTCAAGCTCTTTGCGCAGCCCAAGAATAGCTTGCTCGGGTCGGACCGAGGCCTTCGGGTCGTCCCATTTCGGCCCTCCGACGGCACCGAGCAGGACGGCATCGCTTTCTTTGGCAAGCCGCAGGGCCGAGTCCGTCAGGGCCACGCCGTGTTCGTCAATCGAGCAGCCGCCCGCCAAGGCCAACTCAAAAGAAAAGGCACTATCAAATCGTGAGCCAACAATCTCGAGGACCTTGATTGCCTCGCCCATGACCTCGGGCCCAATGCCGTCACCGCCAAATACTGCAATATTATGCGCCATGCTTTCTCCTTTTCGTCGGTCAAATCCATCACAAACGGGAGCACAAGCAAATAGGGGCGACCGTCTGGCCGCCCCCTCGATATTCACCCGTTGTCACGTAGACGAGACTTATGGCCCCTCGCGATGGACGCCGGACCGGTCTCCATAGCGTTCCATTTGAGCGAACTTATTGAGCGCATTGGTGAAGGCCAAGGCACTGGCCATAATAATGTCGGTGTGGGAGCCCTGGCCGTTCACGGAGGCTCCGTTTTTGCGCAGGAGGCACGAGACCTCGCCCTGGGCATCAGTCCCGCCGGTGATGGATTTGACCGAGTAGCGCTCTAGCTTGAGGTCCATTTGCGCAATCTGAGCAATCGCCTTGTAGCAGGCGTCAACCATACCGTCGCCGGAGGCATTCTCAATCAATTCCTCGCCGTTCACCTTCATCTTCACAGTGGCATGCGGAACCGCCATGCTGGATGAGGTGACATTCATATACATCAACTCGTACTTCTCGGGGATACGGGCCGTCTCTTCCATCACAATCGCCATCAGGTCTTCGTCGTAGACGCTCTTTTTCTTGTCGGCCAGGGCCTTAAAACGCATGAAGGCCTTATTCATATCGGTCCCCGTATAATCAATACCCAGGAATTTCAGCCGCTCAATAAAGGCGTGCCGACCCGAGTGTTTTCCCAGGACGAGTCTATTGCTGTCCAAGCCTATCGTCTGAGGCTGCATGATCTCATAGGTCAGCTTGTATTTCAGCACGCCGTCCTGGTGAATGCCGGCCTCGTGGGCAAAGGCATTATCACCGACCACCGGCTTATTGATGGGAACGATGATGCCGGTAATTTGAGACAGGAGTTGACTGGAGGGGTAGATCTGCTCGGTCACGATCTGCGTGCCGACATTGGCGAATACGTCCTCTCGCGTTCTGAGTGCCATGACGACTTCTTCCATGGATGTATTCCCCGCGCGTTCGCCTATGCCGTTAATCGTGCACTCCACCTGGCGGGCACCGTTCTCAATGGCCGCCAGGGAATTTGCCACGGCCAAGCCCAAATCGTTGTGGCAATGTGCACTCCAGGTTACGTCTCCACCGCCGGGCACCGTTTCCCGCAGATACTGAAACAAGGCACCGAATTGATGAGGGATAGCATAGCCGGTAGTGTCCGGGACATTAATAGTTACGGCTCCGGCCCGAATGACCTCGCCAAAAATCTGGACCAGAAAGTCGCGATCCGTACGAGAGGCGTCTTCGGCTGAAAACTCGATATAGTCAAGGTGTTTTTTCGCGTACTCGACCGCCCAGACCGCGGCGTCAACGCACTCCTGACGACTCATCATGAGTTTATGTTTGAGATGAATATCGGAGGTGGCAATAAAAATATGCACCCCGGGGTGCTTGGCCTTCTCAACGGCCCGAATGGCGCGCCGAATATCGTCTTCCTTGGTGCGCGACAGACTCAAGACAATAGGCGTTGAGACGAGTTCGGCAACACGCCGGACCGATTCAAAGTCTCCCTCTGACGACGCGGCAAAGCCGGCCTCGATCACATCCACATTGAGCTTTTCGAGCTGTCCGGCGACCATCACCTTTTCTTCAATATTCATGGTCGCGCCGGGCGACTGCTCACCGTCGCGCAGCGTGGTATCAAAAATCTTTACAAATTCGCGTTCCATAACGTCCTCCTGCGTGTTGTCCATATAAAAAAAGGGCTGCGGGTATACCCGCAACCCTCTCAAACAAGAGGCCACGGATCAGAATTTCCGCCCGTGGCCTCCAAGAGTCTGGTGTGATCTATGCACCTCCCTCGGATCCCTCAGGCGGGATGCTAAGCAGGAGGCCGAGTGAGAGACCTAACGTGTTAGTCGAGTTGGTCATGTATTTTTCTTTATACCGAACCCTTTTTCTCATTGTCAAGTGAACGGGACTGCTGCTCGGGGGGTTCACGGACTTGTTTTGGTTGGACGAGGGTAACGTCGGGTCCGGCTTCCTCTGATCGTCTATTCTTCCACAGACGCAGTACCATACCGACCGGACCGGACAACGCATACACGCAGGTAATGGCAAATAACATGATCTGCGGCTCGGCGATGGTCAACTGTAAGAGAATGATGCCCACAACCAGCAGGCCAAAGGGTTGACGGTCGCGTAGATTCAGATCTTTAAAGCTCGCATAGCGAATCGTACTGATCATCAGACCGGCCAGAGCATACACCAACATGAGGAGGGTGATGTGCTTGCTTGTCGTCCCTTCACCACCCAGGTAGTCATACAGCCAAATCGTCGTCGCGATGACGGCCGCCGCAGCCGGGATCGGCAGCCCAACAAAGCTCTCTTTATCCACCACTCCACTTTGGACATTAAAGCGGGCCAGACGGAGGGCCCCACACACCACGTATAACGCTGCCGCCAACCACCCCCACGCGCCCCACGGCTCCAACGCCCAGCGATAGGCCAGCAAACCAGGGGCCACACCAAAAGCGACCAGATCGGACAGCGAGTCGTATTCCGCGCCAAAACGGCTGGAGGTTTTCGTCATCCGGGCAATACGGCCGTCGAGAGAATCGAAGATCAGTGCAATCAGGATCGCGGTTGCCGCAACCCGGAACTCTCCCTGCAGGGTGGTCACGCTGGCGTAAAACCCGCAGAACAGTCCGCCCGTCGTAAAAAGATTGGGCAGCAGATAGACACCCTTACGCAGGGGAGGGCGGATTTTTTTACGGGTTGGTAGCCGTCGGATTTTTTCGCGGGTCTGCATAGCCACGGGCACACTCCCTGTTACGTTTTCGCCTGAGTCCGGTATGCGCCGATCACCGTCTCTCCGGCCTTTACTCGTTGTCCGACGGCTATTTTCAACTCTACCTCTGCCGGACAATACACGTCCACCCGCGAGCCCAACATGATCATGCCGTACCGGTCGCCTCGTTGGACCTGGTCTCCGTCCGTCAGACGACAGACAATACGCCGGGCCAGCATCCCGGCAATCTGGACCAGGACAACCCGGCGGCCGTGGGCATCCTGAATACTGACCGCATTCTGCTCGTTGACCTCGGCGGCATCGGCGGCAAACGCGGCTCGAAATTTCCCCGGCCGATAGTGAATCCGGGTGACCTTTCCGGTCACCGGTACGCGGTTGACATGCACGTTGAGCGGAGACAGGAAGATGCCAACCCGAGCAGCAGGCTGCTCTGAGGCGTATGTGCCGCGTGCCAGCGGCTCAACCGTGATAACGCGTCCATCGGCAGGAGAGACAATCGCATCGGTGTCGTCAGGAATCTCGCGGTCGGGGTCACGAAAGAAAAAGGCAATAAAGAGGGTGAGCCCAAGGAGAATCCAGCCGGAGAAGTGAAAGTCGAGCAGACCGAGTACAAGAGAGAGTGAGCCAAACCCGAAGATCCAGGGATATCCCTCACGCGCAAAATGCATAATCAAAACAGGGGAGGCGAAAAGAGGAGACCAGGCTCCCCTCCCCGCATGTCAGCCCCGTTGTCCCGAGTTAATTTTTCGCCTTATCGACCAGCCGGTCTTGCTGAAGCCAGGGCATCATGCCGCGCAGATTGTCGCCAACAACTTCAGCCGCATGACTCGCGCCCTCTTTGCGCAGGGCATTAAAGCGCGGCAAGCCGGACCGATACTCATTCATCCATTCGTCGGCAAATTTTCCAGACTGAATATCAGCCAGGATATTCTTCATCGCTTCACGGGTTTCGTTCCCAATGACCCGTTTGCCACGGGTCATATCTCCAAACTCGGCCGTATTGCTGATGGAATAGCGCATATTCGTGATCCCCCCTTCATAGATGAGGTCCACGATCAGCTTCATTTCGTGCAGGCACTCAAAATACGCCATCTCCGGCGCATATCCGGCATCGACCAGGGTCTCAAAACCGGCTCGCATGAGTTCGGTCACTCCACCGCACAGAACGGTCTGCTCCCCAAACAGATCGGTCTCGGTCTCTTCTTTGAACGAGGTCTCTAAAATCGCCGCGCGTCCGCCACCGATGGCCGATGCATAGGCCGTGGCCACCGGCTTGGTATCCCCGGACGGATCTTGCGCTATCGCGATCAGGCAGGGCACACCACGACCCTTCTCAAATTCACTCCGGACGAGATGACCTGGACCTTTAGGGGCGACCATGAAAACGTTCACCGCCTCGGGCGGAACGATTTTCTTGAAGTGGATATTAAATCCGTGTGCACAAGCCAGGTATTTCCCGGCTTTGAGGCCGGCTTTAATATCAGACTCATACATCTCACTGGCGACCTCGTCGGGTGTCAGGATCATGATGATATCGGAGTCAGCCGAGGCGGCTCCGACCTCCTGGACCACAAAGCCGGCCTCCTCAGCCTTTTTCCAGGAGCCGCTGTCTTTCCGCAGCCCAATCCGGATGTCCATCCCGGAGTCACGCAGGTTGAGGGCATGGGCGTGGCCCTGGCTGCCGTATCCGACAATGACAATTTTCTTTCCCGTGAGCAGGGACAGGTCGGCATCGTTGTCATAATAAATGTTCATGCTCATGCTACTTACTCCTTTTGTCTTTTCCTCCTGAGCTCTCTCTCGTCTGCACTCGTGACGAAGAACCTCTGGATTCGCCTAGCGCAGCCGACGTACCTTCCGCGGCTGCTCTAATATATTGTCCGCAGTCGTTGCTGAGAGTGTCTGAAGCCCTCGCTGGACGGCGACTTTTCCGGTTCGCACAATCTCCTTGACGCCCAGTGGCCTGAGTAAATCCAGGATGGCAGTAATCTTCCCCTCATCACCGGTCACTTCAATCACAAAGGATCGCGGCCCAGCATCGATCACTTTGGCTCGGAAGATATCGATGATATTCAGGATTTCGCCGCGGGTGCGTTCGTCTGCTGCAACCTTGATGAGCGCCATCTCACGTTCCACGTGCGGTGTGTCTTGGAAGTCGCTGACCTTGATGACGCAGATCAGTTTATTGAGCTGTTTCGTGATCTGCTCGACAATCTGATCGTCGCCTTCCGTGACGAGCGTGACACGGGACAATGAGGGGTCCAGGGTCTTTGCCACGCTCAGGCTGTCAATATTGAAGCCACGGCCACTAAAAAGTCCGGCGACCCGAGCGAGAACACCGAATTCATTCTCAACTAAGATAGAGATTGTATGACGCATAGGTCCTGTTGCTCAATGAGCTTCTGAGAAGGAAACGTTTAACCGGGCGACGCCCCAGCCATGCGAACGGGGTTGAGGTACTCCCAGGCGAGTCGAAACCGTGAACGCAGCGATCCTCGGTTATGCTGCTTGTCGTTTGTGGCGGGCGAGGATTTCCATGATGCGATCTTTACCCGCTAGTTTTTGTTTTTGAATCGTTTTTTCTTCGACCTCTTCTTCTTCAGTCAGGAAGGGTTTTGCTCTGAGTTCTTGAAGGCGCTGTTTGAGTTGAGCGTGTTCCTCATAGTGGCGGCGCAGTTCGGGGTCAGTATCGAGTAGGGAACGGATCAACTCTTCTTCTTTGACATCCATAAGTAACCCTCCTGAAAATGAAAGGAAAGAGAACTCTAGTATAGCCCGAGTGAAGTTGTCAATGTCTCAACTCGTGCCCTGCGGACAGGCGGAGGCTCTCCGCAGGGGCTTGCATAGGCTTAATGACCGGCTTCCTCTTTCGCCTGCTTGCTCTCTTGAATGATTTTTTCCGTTAAATGATGCGGCACTTCTTCGTAGTGCGAAAAACCAACCTCAAAGGTGCCGCGTCCACTTGTCATAGACCGGAGATCAGGCGCATAGGTTAATATCTCAGCCATGGGAACGGAGGCCTTAATGATCTGGTTATTGCCCTTGGCGTCGACACTCACGAGTCTGCCACGTCGCCGATTAATATCACCACTGATATCACCCATATACTCCTCTGGCACGGCGATATCGAGGTGCATAATGGGCTCCAGCAACACCGGCTTCGCCTTTTCCAGCGCGTTTTGGATACCAATAGACCCGGCAATCTGAAACGCCATGTCCGAGGAGTCCACCTCGTGGTAGGAGCCGTCATACAGCACCACCTGGACATCCACGATGGGATAGCCAGCCAGAAACCCTTTGCCCAAGGCATCGACCACCCCTTTTTCCACTGACGGAATATACTGACGCGGAATCGCACCACCGCGTATTTCGTTGACAAATTCAAAACCCGTACCACGGGTGAGAGGTCCAACCCGCAGCCAGGTATCACCAAACTGGCCTCGCCCACCCGATTGTTTCTTCAAGCGGCCCTGGGCCTCGGTTCTGCCGGTAATGGTTTCACGATACGGCACCTTGGGCGCTTTCAGTTCCACGTCAACGCCGTATTTCCGCTTTAGTTTTTCGACCACCACTTCAATATGGAGCTGGCCAGCCCCGGAGATGAGAATCTCGTTGGACTGTTGGTCCCGGTCCACCTTGAGAGCCGGATCCTCTTCATTGAGCCGGTCCAGGGAGGTCATAATCTTTTCTTCGTCGCCGCGAGACTTGAGCCCCAGGGCAAACGAGATGGCCGGATTGAATTCGACCAGCGGGGGCAGGAGAGCAGGATTTTTGTCATCGCATAGCGTATCGCCGGTATGCGTCTCTTTGAGCTTGGCCACACCGATGATATCGCCCGGCAATGCCGCTGCCACGGGTTCCTGTTTTTTGCCCTTCAGGTGAAACAACTGGCCGAGACGTTCTTTGGCATCACGGGTCGCATTATACACGACCGAGTCACTCTCCACTTTTCCAGAAATCACATGGAAGAGCGCTAGTTTGCCCGCTTGTGAGTCAACCGTCTTAAACACGCGGGCGGTAAACGGCGTGGTCGGGTCGGGGCCGCGCTCAACTGCCTCCTGGGTTTTCGGATCGGTACCGGTCACACTCGGACGGGCGGCCGGGGACGGAAGCAGGTCAACCATGGCGTTCAACACCGGCTGGATGCCCAGAGTTTGGCCCCCGGAGAGACACAGTACGGGAAAAATCTGGGAGGCCGCCACACCTGCACTCAATCCCTGGGTAATGTCCTCCGCGCTCAACTCCTCGCCTTCAAGGTAGCGTGTCAGGAGATCGTCGTCTGTTTCGGCAACCGCCTCAATCAATTTTTCACGATAGTCATCCGCTTGACCTTGGAGGTCATCGGGAATGGCCTCGGCCGTGATTTCGCCCTTATCGCCTTGAAACATCAGGGCTTTCATAGACAACAGATCCACTACCCCCCGGAAGCCGGCCTGAGAGCCAATCGGAATGTGGATCGGGGTCAGGGCGGTCTCAAGCGTACTATTCAGGGCATCGATAGCCGCGCCGAATTCCCCTTCCTCCCGATCCATCCGGGACAGACAGACGATGCGAGGAAGCTGCATATCCTTGGCCCAATTCCACAGCCGTTCAGTCTCGACCTTGAGTTGGCCGGTTGGGCCGGCGATGAAGAGGGCTCCGCTCATCGCCTCCATGGCGTAGCGGGTGTCCGGTAAAAAATTCGCATATCCAGGCGGGTCAACCAGACAGATGTCGTGCTTCTTCCAGTGCAGGGTATGGAAGGCCGTGGAGAGGGTGGTTTTTCGTCGCATTTCCTCAGGCTCAAAGTCGAACACCGAGCTTTCATCCTCCACCCGTCCCTGACGGGTGGTCTCGCCAGCGGCGTACAAGAGCGCTTCCCCCAGGGTCGTCTTCCCGGCCCCACCTTCAGCGAGTAGTCCAATGGTTCGGATGTGATGGATATCATCAGCAGCCATATTTCCCTCCTTTATGGAAGCGTCGCACGATCTGCGTTACTGCGTTGCGTCACAGTCGTCTTCATATCGTCTCTACGCTCTTAATGATTTCGTTCATACAGAATACGCAGGCCCTCCAGGGTCACGAACTCATCGACCTCTTCAATAGTTCGTGATTCTGCCGCGATCAACTGGGCAAATCCACCCGTGGCGATCACGCGGGCCTGCGCGCCATTTTCATGCTGAATACGCTCCACCATCCCGTCAACCAGAGCCGTGTAGCCATAATAGATGCCAGATTGGATGGCGTTAACCGTATTGCGGCCAACGATCTTGGGCGGCTTGACCATTTC
>WTHD01000087.1 GCA_011523265.1 Candidatus Binatota bacterium | reverse complement strand
TGCTGGGCCGGCCCAGCAGACAATGGACGGCATCGTGCGAGAGCATAATCCGGTCATAGCCGACGGCCAGCAGGCCAATCAGCGAGGCCAGGCGCATTTTATCCGGAGCAATGATGTCAATGCCGAAGCGGTCAAACCCGATCCACGCGCCGCGGTCTAAAACGTCAAAATAATAACGCATATCGCCCACACCACAGGCGTGGCCGATGAGCACCCGATTGAAATCCACGCCTTCATCTTCAAACACGTCCAGGGTCTCGCGGCCAAACGGGCCCAACTCGTCGTTGTGACACAGGATGGGAACACCCGTGGCCTTATGGGCGCGGGCCGCCGCGCGCAGACAGGTTTCTTCGTGCGTGCCGATCGTTTTGGCGGTCTCGGTCATGCCCGGAATCCCGCCGGTCGCGGTTTTGATGAGGCCGGCTTTGATGCCCGTTTTATCAATGCCGTCCGTAATCTCCCGCACATAGATTTCGGCGATATCGTCCGCGGGCAGACTCCGGAAGTGGGGCGGAATACCGAGCGCTTCGTTGTACAGACCGGTGGCGACCACGACATTCAGGCCGGCTTTGTCTGCGCATTCCGCGGCAAATTCCGGGTCGCGACCCAATTCCATCGGACAGGGGTCAACAAACGAGGTGACGCCGAGCTCTTTGATCTCTTTGAGCTTTTCCACGGCGCCGGCGATTTCCTTTTTGCGGTCAAAACTGGTGTTATCCCATTCATAGCCAGGGAAACCGACGGTTAAATGCTCGTGGATCAGGGTGAATCCCAAGTCATCGGTGGAACGGTCGCCGAGTACCGTCTGGACATTTGCCATGGGGGAGTCTCCTTTCCTCTCTCCTTGCTTCCCGTCTCAATGGGGTGCCGCGCCCGCCTGCTCGATACCGTACTCGACATCCAGCGAGGTCACCCGCCGCAGTTCACGCCGGTATGTCGTGTCTGCATACGGCCGAGCCCGGTGCATGGTCGCCCGGTTGTCGTAGATCACCAGGTCTCCGACTTGCCAGGAGTGCCGGTAGACACACTCCGGTCGGGTCGCGTGCTCAATCAGTTCGAGTAGCAGCAGGCGTCCCTCGGGGATCGGCCAGTCGATGATTTTGGAGGCGTGCGCCGCGATGTAGAGCGACTTGCGACCCGTGCGCGGTAGAGCGCGGATCAGGGGATGAATCGCGCCCTTGAGAATCTCCTGCTCGGTTTGGGAAAACTCGAAACCCAGGACGTGGCGCGAGTGAGCGATGGAGTGATGCACGCGCAGCCCCTCAAGCCGGGCCTTCATTGCGTCCGATAAGCGGTCATAGGCCGCTCGCATGTCGGCATATTCCGTGTCCGCGCTGACGGGCGGGACGACTCTGGCAAAGAGCATGGAGTAGCGTCCGGGCGGGTCCTGGAAAGAGGCGTCCGTGTGCCACAGCCGATTGCCCAGGCCGTACATGCGCTTGCGGTCAGCGGCCTGATAGACCTCCCCGTTCGCGTTGAGGTTGGAGACATCGGCCAATGCCTCGTTGCCCAGTCGGTTCTTCTGGAGGGCGCTGATGCCGGTCTTGGTGTGTAACTGGCCGTCCAGGCGTTGGGCGAAGGCCAGGTGCTCCTCGTCCGTGAAGTGCTGGTTACGGAAGACGAGCAGGGCGTACTCGTCCATGCCGGCGCGAATCTCCAGCAGCGCCTCGGAGTCAGTTACCTGGCGGAGATCAATGGGGCTGACCTCGGCTGCGAAATGGGGGTGAAGTTTGCGGAATGTCAGGGACATGGGAATCGATCCTTTCTCGAAAGCTGCTATACCACATCCCCGCCGGTCTTGGCGAGGGAGCGCGGCCCTCAACCCTGGCCCAAGATTGACAGCCCAATAATGCGCGGCATATGGTGCGGGTTCGTCATAATGACGAGACTGCTGAATGAGGAGGTTTTCTATGGATATCGGTAAAGTGGGAGTCTGGTTTTTTCTGGATGGAATGACGGCTCCTGAAAGTGCCCAGTTCGCCCGGACCGTTGAGAAATCCGGCTATCAGACCTTGTGGATTCCGGAGGCTGTCGGGCGTGAGCCGTTTGCCCATGCGGCCTATCTGTTGAGCAATACCGAGCAGTTGTCTATTGCAACCGGGATTGCCAATATCTGGGCGCGGGATGCCTATACCATGGCCACGGCAACCAATACGGTGGCCGAGCTGTCGGGCGGTCGGTTTGTGCTCGGCATTGGCGTCAGTCACAAGCCGATTGTGTCCAATCTGCGTGGCCACGACTACAACAAGCCGTATAGCTATATGAAGGCGTATCTGCCGAAGCTGAAAGATGTCTTTTACCAAGCACCGAAACCTCAAGAGCCGGCTCCCATCGTGATTGCCGCCCTGCACCCCAAGATGCTGGCCCTGTCCGCCGAACAGGCCCAGGGCACGCATACCTATTTCGTACCGCCGGAACATACGGCCAAGGTGCGTGAGCAGATCGGCCCCGACGCCTGGATCTGCGCCGCCCAGGCGGTCATCCTTGAAAAGGATGCGACCAAGGCCCGTGCCGCCGCGCGGCAGTATATGAAGACCTATGTTCCTCGCCTGCCCAATTATACCAACAACCTGAAAAACCTGGGCTGGAAAGACGCAGACTTTGAAGACGGGTGCAGCGATGCCCTGGTGGACGCCATTGTTGCCTGGGGCAGTGAAGAGCAGATTCAAGACCGTATCGACGCCCATCTCAAAGCCGGTGCCACGCACGTCTGCTTTTTGCCGGTCAAGGCAGACGACGAATCCCTGCCCGATATGCGCGCGGTCGAAGCCTTTGCGCCTGGCGCGTAGGGAACGGTGAAGTCACCCGCGGCAGCGGCCACGTCCCTGGCCGCTGTGTCATACACTCGCGATGACCCGTTCAGTCAGCATTGCCTTTCAGACGGATAAGCCTGTTTCAGCCTACGGGCCGCTGGCGCAAATCGTTGAAGACTACGGCTTTGCCGGCGTGAGCGTCTATAATGACATGCTGTATCAGCCCGCCTGGCTGCCCTTGCTGGAAATCGCGCGACACACGACCCGCGTCCGGATCGGTCCCGCGGCGGTCAATCCGTTTACCTGTCACCCCATCAATATCGCTGGCGATATCGCGCTTCTGGACGAAGCCTCGCACGGGCGGGCGTACTTGGGCTTGGCACGTGGGGGGTGGCTGGATTTTGTCGGTCTGTACCCGCCGCGGCCCATCACCGCACTCCGTGAGGCGTTTGGGTGCATTCGACATCTGCTCAGCCAATCGACCGAACCCTACCGGGGAGAGGTGTTTTCCTTAGCGGGCGGTGCGGCCCTGCGCTGGAAGATACACCGGCCAGAGCTGCCTTTTCTGTTGGGGACGTGGGGGCAGAAGACGCTGGCCGCGTGTATTGAAGAGATTGCTGAGGTCAAACTCGGCGGAACAACGAATCCGACCGCAGTGTCTCAGATGCGTGCCGCTATAGCGGAGGGCGCTATGCAGGCCCGAAGGCAGGCCGACGAAATTGGCCTCGTGGTTGGAGCGGTCACGGTGGTTGATACGGACGGCAAGGCCGCTCGTGATCTGGCGCGGCGAGAAGCCGCGCTCTATCTACCAATTATCGCCACGCTGGACCCCAGCCTGGTCATTGAGCCGGAGTTGTTGGCGCGCCTCAAGGAGGCGACTGACGCCTACGATTTTGAGCGGGCCGGGAGCTATATCTCTGACGATTTACTCCAGCGGTTGGCTTTTGCCGGAACGCCGGACCAGGTAGCCAACCAAGCCGCGGCGCTGTTTGAAGCAGGTGCCCGACGGGTCGAGTTCGGTACCCCCCACGGTCTCACAACCGCACAGGGCCTGCAATTACTGGGCGAGCGGGTGCTGCCGGCACTGCGCGTGCATATTGATGAAAGCTGAAAGGCTGAGCAACATTGTACCGTTCAAGAAGCGCGATGGTGACGCGTGGCAGTGCCTCGGCCTCGGCCTCTTTTTTCCTTCTCAACAGACTGTGAGGAAATTCGCCTATCGGGTTTTCAAAGCTGTGGCAGGCACGAAAGGCTGCGGGAGTACGCTGGTCTCGAAGCCTTTGGGTTCTATAGGTGTCTCTTCGTCAGGGTAGGAAGGTTGGAACCACGGGGCTCCACTAGGAGAAAGTGAATAATGGCGGATCAATCCACCCAATCCCACCAAGACATTCGCTACGAACCCGATGAGCGTCCCCCGCGCCCGCTCCTCCTCGGGCTTGGACTTCAGTATGCCGTGATTGCTATGGCGAGCATCATGATTATCCCCGCCATGATGATCCAATTAGCGCAAGGTAGCGAGGCGTATCTGTCCTGGGCGGTCTTTTCGGCGCTGGTGATCGGCGGGATCACGACGCTCATTCAAGTGATCCGGTTTGGGCGATTTGGTTCGGGCTATATTCTGCTCATGGGCAGTACGAGTGCCTTCCTGCCCGTCTGCGTCTCCGCACTGGAGCAGGGAGGACCGGGTCTGCTGGCAAGCCTGATCGTCATTTCCTCCTTCTTCCAGTTCATCATGGCCGGGAAGTTATCGCTCCTGCGGCAGATATTCACGCCAACCGTGGCCGGGACCGCGATGCTCCTGATTCCCGTCATGCTCGGGCCGCTTATTATGAAGAAGTTGGTAGACGTGCCAGAGTGGGCTTCTCCTGCGGCCGCACCGGCAACGGCGGCCGTAACCGTCCTCGCGATGGTCGTTGTGGCGATTCGCGGTTCGGGAATGTTGCGCTTGTGGGCGCCCATCATCGGCATGGGTGCAGGCAGTATCACGGGGGCCTTTTTCGGTATCTACGACACCACGCGTATTTTTGAAGCAACCTGGATTGGAACGCCCGCTGTAGTATGGCCTGGATTTGATTTGAGCTTTGGTCCTCACTTCTGGGCGCTGCTGCCGGCGTTCGTGATGGTAACCTTTGTGGGGGCGCTCGATACGATTGGGGATACTATCGCAATACAACGCGCCTCGTGGCGCAGACCACGGGCCGTGGACTTTCGCTCGATTCAAGGCTCGCTCAATGCCGATGGTCTGGGCAACCTGCTCTCCGGGCTTGCTGGCACGGTGCCGAACACGACCTATGCGGCAAGTATCGCGATTGCCGAAATCACCAGAGTGGCATCGCGGGCGGTTGGCGTGTGCGTGGGAGGACTGTTCGTGGTGATTGCCTTCCTGCCCAAACTGATCGCGGTGGTGTTGGCCATCCCGAGTCCAGTGACGGCATCATACCTCATTGTAATCGCGTCCGTCCTCTTTGTGATGGGTATTCGCGTTCTTGTCCAGGACGGACTCGACTATCAAAAGGGGGTGATTGTCGGATTCTCGTTCTGGATTGGAATTGCCATGCAATTTGGCTGGATATTTCCTGAGTATCTCCACGGAACGTTGGGGGAATTATTAGAGAACGGGGTAACGACCGGCTGCGGCATGGTAATCGTCCTGACCTTATTCCTTCGCCTGACGGGCTCACGACCGCAACGTTTCAAGACTGCCGTCCATATAGAGGCACTCCCAAAAATGGACACCTTTTTGTCTGAATTTGCCGCCCGCAAACGCTGTGGCCCGGAATGGGCGGAGCAACTCCGAGCGGTCGGAGAAGAAGCCTTACTGACGTTTATTCAACAGAAAGACGATGGAAAAGCAGGAGAAGAGCGCCAAATGCTCCTCATTGCACGAAAGAATGGCAGAGCAATCGATTTGGAGTTTATTGTGTCTGCCAACAAGGCCAACTTAGAGGATCAAATGGCAGTCCTCAGTGAACAGGCCGCTAAGATACCCAATGAAGATGAGCTTTCCTTGCGCCTGCTCCAACACCACGCGACGTCCGTACGCCATCAGCAATTCCACGACACCGACGTGGTTACGGTCCGTGTGGAGTCGGCTGTCTCTTGATGAGTGGACCCGCGTGGCTCCTTTATTGAGTGGACCGGGAGCGGCATCTCTGACGATTTACTCCAGCGGCGGAACACCGGATCAGGTAGCCAGCCAGGCCGCTGCCCTGTTCGAGGTGGACGCTCGCCGGGTCGAGGCTAGCTCTCCCCACGGTCTCACAACCGCACAGGGTATGCGTTTATTGGGCGAGCGGGTGCTGCCAGCGTTGAGAGCTTATGTTGATGAAAGCTGAGCAGACTTGACGCACAACATTACATTGAGTAAATGTCGTGCATGAAGACAATTGCCTCACGAATGTTAACCGCAGCGCCTGGGAAGGTGTGGGCGGAACTTGAACGGGAGGGGGCGCTGGTGGTCACCAAGGACGGGGTTCCCCGCAGCATCATGATTCCTACCAGTGACGCTACACTCTTTGAGGATATCGGCGAGATCGTGTTTGCCCGTGCCCGTCGGGCGGTGCGCGCGATGCGGACACAGGTCCCTCAAAACGGTTCGGAGGTCGTCACGTCCGCAGACGTAGAGCGGGAGGTCAGAGCCGCACGGCGAGCCCGCAAGCAAAGAGCGCGGCGTGGCTGAGGCCCCTGTCTGGGTGCTGGACACCAACGTCCTCGTCTCAGGACTCCTCTCGCCTTTTGGTCCACCGGGTCGACTCGTTGATGCGCTCTTGGCCCGTCGGTTGCGGCTTGCGTTCGACGACCGTATTGAGTTGGAGTACCGGGAAGTCTTAGCACGCTCGCGGTTTGGCATAGCACAAGCTTGGCAGGATGCCTTTTTTGCCATCCTACAATTCCAGGAACATATTCCCCCGCTGCCATGGCCGCACCGAGCCCCGCCTGACGCGGATGACACGGTATTCCTGGAGGTTGCCATCCAAATAAGCTCGCAAACGCTGGTGACCGGCAACCTGAAGCATTTCCCACCAAATTGCCGTGGACCGGTGACGGTTCGGTCTCCACGCGTCGCCTGGGAGCATTTTCGGCGTCTGTCCTCAGCATAACAAAACAACGGGGCGGATCAGCCCACGCGTTGAAACACCAGTTCCGGCACAACCACCTCCCACTCCTCGCATTTGAGAGCGTTCTGGTACTGTGGTTCCGAATCGCTCCGCCTTCGCGCCACAACAGCCAAGACCGTTGCTGTCTGCAAACGCATTGCAGCCGGGGGGTTATAGCCTTTGGCGAGGCGGCCTACCACGTTGCCGGTGCGGTCTCGCAAGGTCCATGGCTGCTGCGTGCTACTGACTCGGAGCAGATCACCAGGCGAAAGAGCAGCGATGGCACGATGCATCGGTTTGCTAGCCTGGTAGCGCCCCGCAAAGCTCAGATCAACATCACGCAGACTGAGTCGCTGATAGCGGGTGGTCATCTCTGGAGTGGGCGGCGGTACTGCGACCTGGGGTCGGTACAGGACTGAGGGATGATCGTGCAAGGTCGCTTGGAACGGATGGGATTCGTCAAAGCACGTTAGCGTCAAGGTCCGCCGGGCACGAGTCATGGCCACGTAGTAGAGCCGGCGAGGTGCGTCTACGTCTTCACCACGGCTGGTGCTACTCCAGCCGCCGTCCAGAACGACCACGTGATCGAACTCCAATCCTTTGGCGCGATGCGCGGTCAATAGTAACAGGCCGCGCTGCCGACGGCGCACGTCTCGCCCCCACTCCGCCAGCCACTCGATGAAGTGGTCCAGCGGAGTTTCTGTCCTGCCGGTTTCCAGAGCGTATTCGTATACGGATTCTCGCAGCAGTTCGATCCAGGGATTGGAGACCTGGGCGTCCAGACAGGCACCGAGAGCGGTACTGTCCACGAGGTCGGTTTCGCGCTGGCGGAGCCAGGCCAGTAATGTCTGGGTCTCTCGCAGCCGCCAAAATCCTGGGATTTCCTCGTTGCCCATCTGGACCGGAATGCCGTGGACTTCGCAACAGGCCCGAACCGGCTCCAGGTAGCGCCACTCGCGAGCAATGATCGCACAGCTGGACCAGTCCCAATCCGGCGCCAGGACAGACAGGCGCTGCAATTCCGCTATTGCCGTCTGAGCCTGTGAGATCGGGTTACGCCGTACGGGTAGAATCTGCACCCGTCCACACGACACAGGGTCCAACTCTTCCCAGACTCCGCCGGACGGCTGCTTGGTGCGTGCCCGGTCAATATGAATGGGATGGTCGGATTTCATGCGCCGTGCCGCTGGCTCAATAACTGCGTTGGCCGCGGCAATAATGTGGAACGTCGAGCGGTAATTGTTCGTCAGGAAGGCCGGTCTGGCCCGATAGTCGGTCTCGAAACGCTTGATAAACTCGACCGACGCACCATCGAAGGCGTAGATGTTCTGGTCGTCGTCGCCCACGGCAAACAGGCTGAGTTTATCGTCTTCGTCGGACAGGGTGCGGCCGGCCAGGGCCGAGATCAATTCGTACTGCTCTGGCCCGATGTCCTGGTATTCGTCCACGAGTATCCAGCGGAAACCGGCCAGCAGTCGCGCCCGCTGCTCATCGGCGTCGTCCGCTGGCAGCCCCGCACCCCGCAGCAGGTCTACCGCCTGCCGGAGTATCTCTTGGAACGCATCGCTGTCCAGTCGTTCTGTGCGCCCGCTGAAGCTGGCGCCCACCAGCCGCATGGCAAAGCCGTGGCAGGTGAGTACGGTTATGCCACGGGCATCGTCGCCGAGTAGGTCGGCCAGACGGCGACGAATCTCCACCGCGGCATGGCGATTATAAGCGAGGGCCAGAATACCGCGCGGGTTTTCGCGTCGAACGCGCAATAGATAGGCAATCCGATGCACCAGGACTCGTGTCTTGCCGGAGCCGGGACCAGCTAGCACTAGGACGCTAGTCTGCTCTCGGTCGTCGGCGACAATGCGCTGCTGAGCGGGATTTCTCAGGTTTTCCACAATAGCCCGCCACGACTCAAGCGTGGTCTGGCGCGTGATCTCCTTGTCGCGATTGGGCAGCCAGCGGAGCAAAAAGTCCTGCTGCTTCAGACTGAAATAATCCATGACGAGAGTCAGCGCATCGGCCATGGCCTGTAAGCCACGCTGGACATACTCCGCCATGACGTGAATCTGAAGGACTTGGTCATCGTAATGGAGCTTGAGCGGTTTGAAATCAGCATTGACGAATCCGCGTCTGTCCTGACTCAGACGTATGGACATGGCGGGACGAAAAATTGCCAGCCCCTTATTGAGACGGATGATTTCCTGTTCGTGCAGCCACAGCAGGGCACGGTCCAGCAGCCGTTCGGGATTTTTGACTGTGGTCTTCAGTTCCAGGTCGGATCGGATCGCATTCAGCAGCTTACCGAGCGTTGTTTCGACTAACAGGTCCGTACCCCGACTGCCTGGCGGTAGGCTGTTGAGCAGGTGGTCCAACAGAACCCGTGCCGCAGCCCGGCGCCGCTCCGCAGTCTTTATCAGCGCGTCCCACTCGCGCTGGAGCGTAATTTGTAGGGTCTCCTGACCCAACTCGCGTAAGCCCAGGCTACCCTTGCCCCCCTCCTCACCGCGCCCGTCCAGGGCAAGACCGCGCAGAATGCGCACCACGCGCTCCGGTAGCGCGGCTGTGTGACCGGCGTCCTTGAGTTGTTGGGTGGCGAGGCGCACGTACAGCGGTAGGGTGTCGTCCTTCTCCATGTCCGGGGCCGCTTCTTGCAGGGCGGCTATGAGGTCGATCTCCAGGGACGCGGATTCTTCAAAGCGTTTTGGTGAAGCGGACTGGACCCCGGTGTGCACAAAGGCGGTCAGCACGGTGTCGTTGTTGGCGATCCCCAGCCGCTCCAGGTCGTGCAGGGCGCGGCGTACCTGTTCAGCCGGCAATCCGGAGACTGTCATTAATTCGTCAGTAGAGATGCCCTCGTCTGGGTCGGCGTCGATCACACTCTCGGTAATGGCTAACAGGCGCAGACGATAGTCAGTAGTAATGGCGGTCTTGGTCAGTTTGGCTCGGGCCTCTTTTATTGAGCCGACTCGCAGGGAGGACGGGAAGACCTGGACACGGTCTTCCTCGCGGGTCAATAATTCTGCCTCCTCCAGCCAGGAGATGGCGGTCCGCACGCGTGTATCGTCGGTCGCGGAGTCGCGCTCGAACGCAGCGTCCTCGTCCTCGCCAAGAATCTCTCCTACGGTGGCAACGATCTGGCCGTCTAAGCGTTTCTTGCGGTCCAGGTTGCGCAGCGCCTTGAGGATGGCCTGGATTTCTTGCCGGGTCAGCCGCGAGCGGGCCGACATACCGAACTGTCGCTCGACGTCGTCCGCCGTGTAGAGCAGAACGCAGCGCGCCGTTTCCCGGTCGCGTCCAGCTCGACCCGCTTCCTGCACATAGTTTTCTAACGAACCGGGGATATCAGCGTGAATGACCAAGCGCACGTCCGGCTTGTCGATACCCATACCGAAGGCGTTAGTGGCGACGATTACCCGAATGTCGCCACTGATGAACTGTTGCTGCACATTCTTCTTGATCTCCGGTAACAGGCCGGCGTGGAAGTGGGCCGCGCTGATATTCTTGGCGCACAGATACTGAGCGATATTTTCGGTTTGGGGGCGTGTTGCACAGTAGACGATAGCGCCGCCGGGTGTTCCCGACGGTAGGTCCGCAGTCAGGATTTGGTGGATATGGGCGAATTTCCCGCCACCCGTCGTCGGCACAACCACGAATTCCAGGTTGGTGCGTTGCGCGCCGCCGTCGAAAACGGTCAGGTCAACGCCGAGCTTGTCACGGAAGTGGATGCGGATGTCTTCTCGCACATCAGGCTTGGCTGTTGCCGTCAGGCAGACTATTTGCCCGTCGGGTGTCTTCTCGCGGATGAAGCGAGCCACGTAGCGGTAGTCGGGCCGGAAATCGTGGCCCCAGCGAGACAGACAATGCGCCTCGTCCAGCACCCAGGTACCGATCTCGCGCTGGTCCAGGACTCGACGTACGGCTCGGCTGCGCAGTTGTTCGGGCGAGACAATGAGGATGCTGGTATCGCCCAGGCGTACCCGCTCCAGGGCCGCGGCGCGCTCGGGCATGGACAACATGCCGTTAATGGTCACGCTAGACACGACGCCGTGGGCTTCCAAGCCGGCGACTTGGTCGGCCATGAGCGCCACCAGCGGCGAGATGACTACAGTCAGCGCACCAGTCTTGTCGTACCGAGACAGGGCCGGAACCTGGTAGCACAACGATTTTCCAGTACCGGTCGGTAAAATTCCCAGCACGTGTTGTCCGGCCATGATCGCCTCGACAATGGCCTGTTGCATGGGCCGGCCGTCTTTGTCGCTGGGCTCTGGACGAAAGTCCGCAAACCCGAACCAGCGGGTCAGTTCCTTGCGGGAGTCGTGCCGTTCCCGACACCATTTGCAGGCGGGACTGGTACAGGCCGTGTCGCGCAACCGGCGCACCAACACTCCGGCTGCGGGGAACTGGTGTCGCACCCAGGGTGGCATGACCGAGTTCCCGCCGGCCACCGACAGCCAGGCCAACGCATAGGACAGTCCCCAACCGTTGCCGGCCGTATCTGCCAGGACTTCTTGTAGCACCGCGCGGCTCTGGGTGAGACAGGTCGTGCCTGCGAGCCGGTCACGGATCGCTCTATAGGCATCGACGTGGGGCGGTCGGGCCGATCCTCGCAGGGCTGCGAAAAAAGCGTCAAAGCCGGCCCCGGCGTCGTCCGCGCTGATCAGCCAGTGCCAGGCGGTCAGCAAGTCGGGGTCCGTCTCCCTCAGCGCTTTTTGCTGATCGCTGAAAACATCCAGGGAGAGGCGGGCGTCCAACTCCGGGTCGTTGACGCGTCCGCGTTTGAGCTGTCCGTCCTGATAATGCTTGACCAGATGGTGATAGGGATGGCGGGGAAAGGCCAGGGGATTGAGCCGCAAGGTATCCACTACAGGCAAGCGCAGGAGCTGTAGGTCGGGTTTTGCCGCGGTCAGATGGGGCAGGTCGAACGCGATCAGGTTATGGCCCAGCAGATAATCCGCCCCCTTGGCGAATGCGTCCAGGTTTTTCAGGGCCGTGTCCAGGTCTCCCCCGCGAAATGTTTGGGCCTTGCCGCTTCGCGACCGCACCGCACCAAAGGCGTGGATGCGATTGTCGTGCCGTCCGACTTCGAGGTCTAGAGCGAGAAAATCCACGGCAAGGCAACAGGTGTCCGGGTGAGAACCTTGTTCTTGGTCTGTTCTTCCAAGGGCAGGGCGAGCGTCAGAAGCCGGCGACGCCGCTGTCCAGTTGAACACCAAAGGAGTTGAGCGCCATGGATACCATATTGTATTGGCCGACGGTGAAGACCACGTCCATGAGTTGCTGGGTCGTATAGCGCTCGCTCAGGGCCGCCCAGGTGGCGTCGCTGATAAACGCGTCTGCGTGCAGTTCGTCTGCGGCGCGCAGCAGGGTGGCGTCAAAAGGGTCCCAGCCGTCCGCGTTTGGGCCCTCTTTGATTCGCGCGATTTCTTCATCCGTCAGCCCGGCTTCTCTGCCGAAAATCACGTGCTGGCCCCATTCGTATTCGGCCTGACACAGCCAGCCGATACGCAATATCAATAGCTCGCGCTCTCTGGGGACCAGAGTCGAGGTCTCGCCCATGATGTGGTAGGCCCAGACCTGGAATTTCTTCGCGGCTTCCCAATGTCGCGCCAGGGTCCCAACCACATTATAGACGCGGCCCTCACGAGAGCGGGACTCCAGGGCCTCTCGCTGCTCGTCCGTCCATTCGTCTGCTGTGAGTGGGGTGATGCGGGGCTGTGAGAGTTTCATATCATCTTCTTTCTACAGCCAGGCCGAGAGCGTGCCCTCGGCCTGGCTCTCTATGGCAGGGATCAATAGCGGCGCTGTTTTACTCCAGGCCGTACACGCGAGCGGCGGTGTCATGGACGATCTTCCGCAACTCCTCGTCGGGTAGCATGCCCAGCCGCTTGTTGACGATCTCCCGCGAGCGCGGAAAGGTCGCCGCGGTATGTGGATAGTCGGATGACCACATGGTGTTGTCCGGACCGTAGCGATGGAGCGAGTCCACAAATACCGGGTCGGCGATAAAAGTTGCGTACACCTGACGTTTGACATAGTCGCTGGCGCGCTTCGGCAGGTCCATATTACCGAGTGCGCCCAAGCGACGCTGCACGATGTCGAGCCGGTACATGAGGTAGGCCATCCAGCCGACGTCGTTTTCCGCGGAAACGATTTTCAGACCGGGAAACTTCTCAAGCACGCCGCCATAGACCATCTCGGAAATCGAGCGCTCGATCTGGTGATGGAGGGTCGCCAGGGACAGGAGAAAACCCTTGCCGCTGGCCTGGTTTGCGCCCGTGCCACTCCGGGCGGTGAGAATGTGGAGTGAGAGCGGCATATTCAGGTCCTGGGCCGCGGCCCAAAACGGCTCATAGTCGGGATGACTATAGGGGCGGTCGTCCGGCGGCTCGGCCCAAATCATTGCGCCCCGCATGCCCTGCTTGGCGATGCGTTGCAGTTCGTCCACGGCCAGCGGAATGTCTTCCAGCGTGATCAGACCCAACGGAACGAGGCGCTTCGGGTCATAACTGCAATACTCGGTCGCCCAGTCGTTAAAGGCCCGAAAGCAGGAATAGCGCAATTCCGCGTCGTCCAGACCGAACAGCGGCATCCCCATGGAGGTATAAATAACCTCTGCCCGGACGCCGTCACGATCCTGGTCCGCGATCCGATAGGCGGGGTCCCAGACGCTCTTGGGCGCTTCATCAAAGCCCTTTTTATTGTGCTCGGGAAGTTCCGGTGACGGCACACCAGCCCCAAAGAAGCCGGCGACGGACATGGGGGTGATATTCTCACACACGAACCACTCCCCGGCACGACCGTTCAGCCCCTTGACGGTGCGCGGGGCACGGTCACGAAACTTCTTATCTATCCGCTCGGCCCACATATTGGGCGGCTCAACAAAATGCGAGTCTGCTGAAATGAGTGTATACTCCGACATGAGCTCTCCCTCCTTACTGATTGCGCTTCATTGTCCGTACTCTACGTCAGATTCGACCAGGTTGCTATGCCTTGCTTTCGCTCTCTCGCATCGTTTATAGAGGGGGCATGCAATACGATCTGATTCTGAAAAACGGTACGGTTATTGACGGTTCCGGGCTGCCCCGTTTCCAGGCTGACGTCGGTATCAGCCACGGAAAAATCGCGACCATCGGCAGAATCCGCGACAGTGCTCGGGAGGTGATTGATGCCGAGGGCCATGTAGTCGCTCCAGGGTTTGTCGATGCGCACACCCATATGGACGCCCAGGTGTTCTGGGACCCGCTGGGAACGTGCTCCTGTTGGCATGGTATCACCAGTGTGGTGATGGGGAATTGCGGTTTTTCGCTCGCTCCGTGCGCCGAGCAGGATAAACTGCTGGTAATGCGCAATCTTGAACGGGCAGAAGATATTGCCCCGGAAGCAATGGAGGCAGGTATTCCGTGGAGTTGGACCACCTACCCGGAGTACCTGGATGCGGTCGATGCGCTTCCGAAGGGTATTAACTATGCCGCCTATATCGGGCACTCCGCGCTGCGGACCCACGTCATGGGGGAGCGCGCATTTACGCAGGAAGCGAGCCCGACGGACCTGGAAGCCATGCAGCGCGAAGTGCGGACCGCTATTCAGGCGGGCGCGATTGGACTGAGCACCTCGCGGACCCACAACCACCAGACGCCAGACGGTCAACCGGTCGCCAGCCGACTGGCAACCTGGCAGGAAGTGCGCCAACTGGTTGGCGTCATGGGCGAGCTGAATGCCGGTGTGTTTGAAATTGCCAACGAAGATGCCCGGTTCGACCCTGAACGGATTGATGAGTATCTTGGTCGCCTCAAAGCGCTCGCCGTTGACACCGGCGTGCCGGTCACGTTTGGCATGTTCAGCAGCCGTCAGGCACCAAATATGTGGCAGCCGTTCTTTGCCCTGGCCGATGAAACCGCCGCGGCGGGTGGACGGATGTTCATTCAGGTGCATAGTCGCCCGCTGAACGTGGTGCTGTCATTCGAGACGGCCACGCCGTTCGATACCTTGCCCGTGTGGGAGGATATCAGAAAACGTCCATTAGCCGCCCAAGAAGCCGCGCTGCGTAATCCGGAAACACGTCAGAAGCTGGTTGAAGCCGTCCGCCAACGGCCGCGCGGTCAGAACAAGGGGGTTGGTGCAGAGCCGCGCGCGGCGAATTTCAAGTGGTTGTTTGTCATGGACTCTGCCACTCCACCGTATCGTTCAATCGCCGAGATTGCCGATGAGCGCAATCAAGACCCGGTCGAAGTGTTTATTGATCTGGCCTTGGAGAAGAGCCTGAAACGGTTTTTCCTGCAACCGCTCGTTAACCACAATCAAGATCATGTGCTGGAGATGATGCGGCACCCGCGCTCGGTCATCACTTTCTCCGACTCCGGTGCGCACGTCTCCCAGATCATGGACTCGTCGCTCCAAACCCATGTCCTCGGTCATTGGGTTCGGGAGAAGCAGGCGCTGACGTTGGAAGAGGCAGTGCGACAGTTGAGTTTCGTTCCTGCCTCTCACTGGGGCCTGAGAGGGCGAGGATTGTTGCGTGAGGGCTGGAACGCCGATGTGGTGATCTTTGATCCCCAGACCGTGACGCCGCAGCTGCCGGAAGTCGTCCATGATCTGCCGGCTGGCGCGCGGCGACTCAAGCAACAGGCGAACGGCTTTCTCGCCACAGTTGTGAACGGCGAGACGGTCTTGCGTCACAACGAACACACGGGCGCGCTGCCCGGTCGGTTGCTGCGGGGGCCGCGGGCCACCGGTTAAAACCTGACGGGACCGGGAGGCCGTTTTGCGAGACGAGTATGGAAATTCTAGAAATTATCGCCATCCTCGCATGCTCGATTTTTGCTGGTGCGGCGATTTACGGTACTGTGGTGGAGCATCCGGCCCGCCTCGCGTGTGGAACGGAACTCGCCGCTACTGTTTTTGGACCGAGCTATAAGCGCGCCGCAGTTATGCAAGCTTCTCTCGCGCTTCTCGCCACACTGGCAGGCGTTGCGGTAGCGATAAACGGAGGGGCGGGGCTATGGTTCGTGGGGGCTTGCCTCATCTTCAGCGTCGTGCCGTTCACTTTCTTAGGCATCATGCCGACGAACAAGCGGCTGCTTGACCCGGAGCGCGACCGCACCTCAGAAGAAACCCAAGTGCTGCTTGAGAAGTGGGGCAGACTTCATGCCGTCCGCAGCGTTTCAAGCTTTGCCGCGTCAATCTTGTATGTGTATCTTGGTGTTACAACCTAACCGGAAGTTCTGATTTTTGACCCTACCCCTTCCCCTACTACGTCAACATACAAGGGCGAGGGTGGGGGCGCCTCTTGTCTGGAGCCCTACACAACCGCAAACCGCTCTACACCGCCTGTGGTTCCGGTGCCACGACCGCGGCCCCCGCGCCCGCCAAAAATGCACCGACGCAGGACAGAAAGGCCCAGTCATAACTGCCGGTGTTATCGTACAACACGCCGGCAATGACGGGTCCCAGCGCGCCGCCGATACTCAGTCCCAACGTCCCCAGTACACCGGCAATGGCCCCAAAAGCCTGCCGACCGAAATCGTGTCCGACGATCAAGGGCCACAGCACAATCATACCGCCATAGCCGAGTCCAAAGAGCGACACAAAGAGCGTGAGCGCCCAAAACCCGAGACTTTCCAGGAAGAGTAACACCCCGATGCCGGCCGCCTGCATGCACAGACACCCGGCCAGGATGGCGTGGGGGTGGCGGATGTGTTCGCTGACCCAGCCTGCCAGAAATCGCCCGGCCATACTCATACCCAAAGAGATGCCGGTAATGGTTGAAGCCAACTCGAGGCTATACCCGGCATCCTGAAAAAAGGCGACCTGATGGGCATGTACAGCCCCTCCCGCCATCAGCCCCAGGCAGAATGCGGCCCCTAAGCGCCAAAAGGTTGACGTGGACAGCGCCTGCCTGAGGGTCCAGTCCCGCACGTCCTGCTCCGGCTCGGGTCCCAGCAGGGTGTGACGCACTTTCGAATAATCCTGTCCCAAGGGCTTGAGGCCCTTTTCCTGCGGTGAGTTAACGACAAAGAACCAGACCAGAGGCAGCATGCCGAAGAGGGACAGGCCGGCCAAGACCTGATAGCCCACCCGCCAACTGAACTCGGCGATCAGAAAACCGCACAGCGGGACGAGCACCAGTCCCCCACCACTCGCGCCGACCAGGGCGATGCCCATCGCCAGACCCCGTTTGTCCACAAACCACTGGGTAATGACCTTCCCCACCGGCATGGGTCCGATGCCCGCCAGCCCGACGCCCAAAAACAGGTAGAGGGCGTAGAAGCCGGGCAGGCTGCTGACGGCGCTGAGCAGGAGCAGGGCGACGCCGTCAATCAGGGCACTCAGCAGAAAGACCCAGCGAGCACCAACGTGGTCAATGAGCCAGCCCCAGGCGGGCAGAACCAGGCCGGCAACCAGCAAATACAGAGAGAATGCCGTGGCGGTCTCGGCTCGTGACCAGCCGAATTCCTGGGTGAGTGGTTTCAGAAACGTCGAGAAGGTATAGGTGAACCCTCCGTCGATGATGGAGATAAAGAACAGAACGCCGACAATCAGCCAGCCATAGAAGATGCCTTCGCCGCGGTCCGCGCTCTCGTCCTCGCGCTTGAGGTCGTCCAAGGAATCTGGCTCTTTCATCAGCCGCGATTAGATAGAGGATGTCCTGGTCTGTCAATCTGAAACGATGTGATATGGATATGGAGTGAAAGTGAATGCGCCGGGTACACTATAGGGCTTAATAAAGGAGGAGAGTCGCATGAGTGATCTCACATTGCCAAAAGATAAAACCGCCATTCTGGTAATGGACTGCCAGAACGACATTGTACATGAAGACGGGAAATTTGGCGGGCACCTGACTGGCGGGGCCATGCCCAGGCTCATTAAGGAAAAGAACATCCTGGGAAATATCAGCGCCCTGGCTGCCGCGGGGAGGAAGGCCAAAGTGCCGATCATCCATGTGCGACATGCCTACCGGCCGGATTACTCCGACTTGCTGGAGCACGTGAAGGTCTTTCAGGTGATCAAGCAAATGGAAGCCTTGCAGGACGGGACGTGGGGAGCTGAGATCCATGCCGACCTCACCCCCGAACCGGAAGACCTGGTGATTACCAAAACGCGGGTGAGTTCCTTTTACGCCAGTCCTTTGGAAGCTATTCTCAATTCCCAGGGGCGCACCCACCTGGTGCTGACCGGGATAGCCACGGATGGCGTTGTCGAAGGCACGGCTCGGGACGGCACTGACCGTGGTTATCATATCTTCATTCCTGAAGATTGCTGTGCTGCCACGACCGAGGAGGCCCATGGGGTCATTCTAGGCGCAGCGCTAGGAGGGCTCACTACCGTGTGTACGTCGGATGAGGTGATCCGGGCGTTGGCGTAGGGGCGCAGCAGGCTGCGCCCCCGCAGTGGCATTGTCGAAGAGGCCGTCTGAACCGGGACTGTTGCTACAGTTCCGGCGGCGCCAGGATCGTAAAGCCAAAGAACGATTCGTTTCCGGTCCGAAGCGTATGTGGCGCGCCGGCCGGAATCATCAGCACATCGCCGGCCTTGATGTCCTGCTCTTTGCCGGACACTCTGGCGGTGGCACAGCCTTCGACGACATAAATGATCTGGTCGCCCTTGTGGGTATTCTCTTCGTCGTTGCTATAGCCGGCCGGCAGGGTGAAGGCGACCGTCTGGCTCAAATCGGTCTCCTGGAGCTTGGCAACCTCACTCCCCCGGTGGTCAAAGACGTTGGCGACGTCAAGCCCGCCGGATGCGCCGTTCCCTCCGATTTCCTGCATCTGTTCGGCAAAGAGTTCGTCCGAGATCAGCCCCTGCCGATATGCCTTGAGGATTTGCTTCACCTCAAAATCTTTGTTCGCCATGGTGTGTTCCCTCCTATGACGTGTGATGCAAATTAATTTTTTTGACGGTTGGGAGCCTTTTTTCCCTCCCCCTAGCCCTCTCCCAGGGGGCGAAGGGCTCTTTTTTGGCCCTTTCTCGCTGGGAAAGGGGGGCTGGACCCTCCATGAGAGCCCGGCAGGGCCCTCATGGAGGGTCCTACGGCCTAATATGCATCACACGTCTATGATGAGTGTGTAAATCTTCTCTTTGGCCATAACGCCAGACCGTATGAAAAGCAAGGCGCTCTTTTCCCGCTACCAAACGTCTGGATTGCATAGCTTGCAGAAAAGAGGGGAAGGGGCATATGGTTTGATGATTCCAAAATAAGGGTACTGCACCGGTTGCGGTCTTTTAAGCGTCAGCTACGAGAATACACCATGAGCCTAAAAAGCTTTATTGCTATGCCCGATGTGAGGGCTACAATCAAACCTTTGCGTCCTCAATTGCCTCGTAAAATTGACGCGCTACTGAAAGTCGAGCCACGTACCAAGAGTTATATGTTGATTGGTACGGCTTTCGACTATCTCCTTCGCTTCGAACTCCAACGCCAAGCACCTCATGCTCAAGCGGGTCGGTGGGTGGCAGAGTCTGCGCCTGATCTCATTTGGCGTGAAAGCGATGGAATGATAGCGTTCATGGATCCGAGACGTACATATAATGGAGATGACGGGCCACCTCCTGAGGGCGATTACGAGGCCGTCTACGAATTAGTGCAACGTGTTCGCGGTATTGTCGAGAAAGCGAAGAG
>WTHD01000083.1 GCA_011523265.1 Candidatus Binatota bacterium | reverse complement strand
GCTGCGATCGCCCAGGCCCAGGAAAAATATGAGCCTCAATGGACTCCTTTCGAGGCGGACCGCAACGCGGCATTGAAGCGGATGACGGAGACCTATCGTCCCTACCTCCACGCTACGCTGCAGAAAGCCCGGGCCGACTATGGGGAGGCTGCGCGCGTGTTCGTTGAGCCGGTTGAGTCCGTTGAGTCTGTTGAGTCATCGGGTCTGTTGAGTCTTGACCTCAAAGACCCTAAAGACTCAACAGACCCAAAAGACCTCCCTTTGGAGACATATAGCCAAGCACGGGAAGCGTATGAGGCGGCATTGTCAGAATATGACAAAGTGGTCGGTCCAGCGCTCAATGAAGAGCAACAGCAAGAATATGAGACGACGCGTACCGATTTTATTGCGGTATTGACTGAAGATGGGATGGAGAAGGGAGAGGCGTCTGAACGCCTTAACCTGAACCGAAACCGCTACGAAGATTGGCTGGAAGATTACTGTCAGTCCATTATCCAGATGGCCGGTTTAGCCCTGAGTGAAAACAGCCGCGTACAAGAGGTATACGAAGCCGCACGTCAGGCGTATGAAGAAAACCAACAGGCATACCAGGAGGCTGATCAACGCTACGAAGAGGCGCGGGAACCGTATGAAGCTGCTGTCGCTGAGGCAGAGCGTGTGTACGAGCAACGGCGCAAGGAACACGTTCAGGTCATAGAGGAAGTCCGGGAACAACTTGAGAAAGCACCTGACGCGTATAGCCAGGATTTCAACGAAATTCTTGAGGAGTACGAGAAAACGTGCAGTGAAGAGCGAGAAAAGGTTGTTGCTGCCGGTGGGGTACACATTCTGGGCACCGAGCGTCACGAGTCCCGGCGAATTGATAACCAACTCCGCGGGCGTGCGGGACGCCAGGGAGACCCTGGTTCATCCCGATTTTTCCTCTCGCTCGAAGATGACCTCCTGCGTATTTTTGGTGCAGAGCGCGTACAGAAGATAATGGACCGGCTGGGCATGGAAGAGGGCGAACCCATAGAGGCCGGACTCGTTACCCGGGCGATAGAAAATGCCCAAGGGCGCGTCGAGGGCCATAACTTCGATATCCGAAAACATCTGCTGGAATATGATGACGTAATTAACAAGCAGCGTGAAGTCATCTATGAGCAGCGCCGGGGATTCCTGGCCGGTGAGAACCTGAAAGGTCAGGTGCTGGAAATTGTTGAAGAGATGGCTGAAGAAAGTGTGCTGAACTATGCGGATAAAGGAATCGACCCGACGGAGTGGGACTGGAAAGGGCTTGATGACACGGTATTTCGCCAATTCAATATGCGTCTTGGCTTGAGTGAAGAACAGCAAGAAGAGTTGATAACGGAAGATCTCCAGGACTTGGTGCGAGACCGGGCGCTCCAACACTACGAAGAGCGAGAACAGGCTTTTACACCGCCTGTTATGCGGTATCTCGAAAAGGTGATCATGCTACAAACCATGGACAGTCTGTGGAAAGACCACCTGTTTGCTATGGATCACCTCAAAGAAGGGATTGGGCTGCGCGGCTACGGTCAGAAAAACCCCCTGCAAGAGTACAAGAAAGAGGCCTTTGGTCTTTTTGATGATCTCTCCCGTCGGATGCAGGAAGATGTTGTTGAGAAGCTCTATAGCGTCCAAGTCGCGCGCCAGGAAGATGTCCAGCGGATGGAGGAAGGGCAGGCTGCCCAACGGCCCATGCAAATGGTGCACGGCGGACAGGCAACGCTCCAACAACCACAGTCAGCGGTGCGAGCCGCACAGGGGGGACCGAATGGACAGCCACCCGTGGAACGGCCCGTCCAGGCCATACGGGATACGCCCAAGGTTGGTCGGAACGCACCCTGTCCGTGTGGGAGCGGCAAGAAATACAAGAAGTGTCACGGAGCATAAAAGAGTAAAACGTATCCTCCAATAGACATGTAGATGCTGGATACGTTTACTCTTTTAGAGTCAAGTCATGAAAGTCACCGTAAAAAAATCCCCGGTTATTGTCCCTGGATTTCGATTTTCCGGGGTGGCCTGTGGGCTCAAAGCGAGCGGCAAAAGGGACCTGTCGCTGCTGGTATCGGACGTGCCGGCAACGGCTGTTGCCGCATTCACGACAAATCAAGTCAAAGCAGCGCCTGTCGCCATAGGTGAAGAGCGCCTCCGGACTGGACATCTGCAAGCTATTGTCGTCAACAGCGGAAATGCCAACGCTTCGACTGCTCAACCCGGACTTAAGCTGGCTCAGGACACCTGCGCTCTGGTCGGCCGTGAACTTGCCATTGATGCACAACTGGTGCTGCCGTCATCTACAGGGGTGATCGGCGTGCTGCCTGACTGGCAGAAAATGCGGACCGGTATTCCCTCTGCCGTTGCGGCCCTGTCGCCGCGCGGCTTCTGGAATGCTGTGGCCGGCATCATGACGACCGATGCCTTTCCCAAGGTCGCGACTCGACAGGTGAAACTGAACGGACGGACTCTGAGCATCGCCGGTATGGCCAAGGGAGCCGGCATGATTAACCCGAACATGGCGACCATGCTGTGCTATGTGTGCACCGATGCGGCCGTCAGCCGGGCTTCGCTCCAGCAGGTGCTCGACCAGACTTTGCCTGATTCTTTCAACGCAATCTCCGTCGATGGTGATACCAGTACGAATGACACGCTGGTCCTACTCGCCAACGGGCAGGTCGGCAACCGGGAGATTACGCCGCGCAGCCGCGGGTATGCGGCCTTTCGAGACGCAGTTCGGGAAGTCCTGTGCAGTCTGGCCCGTATGTGTGTCAAAGACGGGGAGGGGGCGACCAAGGTTGTCGATATCTATGTCAACGGCGCAAAGAATACTGCGGATGCGGAAAAAGTCGCCCGCAGCATCGCCTATTCACCCTTGGTCAAAACGGCCTTTTTCGGAGGCGATCCGAACTGGGGCCGCATTGCCTGTGCGGTGGGCTATGCGGGCGCGCAATTGGATCAGGACCGGCTGGCCATCAGTGTTGGCGATGTTGCCATCGGTCGCAACGGCATGAGTACTGGGTCGCGCAATGAGCAACGGGCCGCCCGGATTATGCAACAGGACGAGTTCTCCATAGACGTCCATTTACATCTGGGCCGGGGCCGTGCCCACGTCGTTACCTCCGACCTGTCCACCGGTTATGTCCACTTCAACTCGGCCTATACGACCTAGTTAGCGGCCCTTGGGCAGTTGGAGGACTCGTTCGGCGATGATGTTGCGCAGGATTTCGGACGTGCCGCCCTCAATGGTATTGGCCCGAGCGCGGAGAAAACCGTACTGCCAATAATGTTCCGCTTCGGCTTCATCGTAAAGCTGACCGGCTGTCCCCTGCATGGCGACAGCGAGATCTTGCATGCGCTGGTTGGTTTCAGCCCAATGCAGCTTGGCAATTGAGCCTTCCGGCCCGGCAGGATTGCCGCGCAGAAGCCGTGTCAAGGCGCGATAATTATTTAACTTCAAGACTTCGCAATCGATATAGGCCTGGGCCATTTTCTGGCGGAGCCGAGGGTCCGTCCGGCCTGAGGCTGAGCCGAAATCGCACAACCAGGCTCGCAGGTCGTCGTACGTCCGTTTTTGGGCGAAGGTAAAATAGAAGCCCAGCCCCTGTCGCTCAAACATGAGCGAAGTAATAATGACCTTCCAGCCTTGGTTCACTTCTCCCAGAAGATTGGCCTTCGGGACCTGGACGTTCTCGAAAAAGACCTCGTTAAACTCGCTCTCACCAGTCATCGTCCGCAGCGGCTTAATCGCAATGCCCGGACTCTTCATATCAACCAGGAGGGCTGACAGGCCATTATGCTTTGGCGCGTCCGGGTCGGTCCGAACCAGGAGCAAGCACCAGTTGGCATAGCGGGCTAAACTCGTCCATACCTTCTGGCCATTCACCAAAAAATAATCGCCCTGATCAACCGCGCGGGTCTGGAGCGAGCCCAGGTCCGAGCCCGAGTTCGGTTCGGAATAGCCCTGGCTCCAAATATCCGCACCACTCAGAATAGAGGCGAGATGCTTTTTTTTCTGCTCTTCCGTTCCATAGACAATAATCGTCGGACCGACGATCTCCAAACCCAAGACATTCAGCAGCCCGGGCGCTTTGTGGTTGGCCATTTCTTCATCAAAGATCATCCGTTCGATCAGAGAAGCCCCACGGCCACCGTACTCTTTGGGCCAGGAAATCCCGGCCCAGCCAGCTTCGTACACGGTGCGCTGCCAGTCTTTCAGAAAGGCGAGGTCCGCGGCTGAGGCTTGCGGCTGAAGGTGACGTAACGGGCCAT
>WTHD01000276.1 GCA_011523265.1 Candidatus Binatota bacterium | reverse complement strand
GGGCTGCACTCGGCACACGGTCGATATAGGCGTCCAGAAAAACAACCAGCCCGTCAATGCTGAGCCGAAACGTGGCGCAGCCGAGCCAATCCAGCGTGGTGCTCATGGCGTCTCCCCTTTCTCGCATACCGCCCTAGCAACCGCGGTTACTGTCCTAATTTGAAGTCCACCTGCCTAATCGGGACAGTAGCCAACCCAATTTGTGGAACTGTCGCCTGGAGGACAGTAACTCGTCATATCTGAAACGCGCCAATCTCACCACAGATGGTCCGATCGTACCATCTCCGTAGCTGGTCATACACGGTCCGAATTGCTCCCATGGTCCCAAAAATCTTCTCCCTTTTTTCCAGACTCTCCCTCCGCTGCCTCTTGACGCATGAACAAAATCTCATTCCACCGCGCCGTCTCATATCCGTGTCGTTCCAGACGATCGAATGCGCCAGGTGTCAGTCGGCCAAGAGAAGTCGGCTCTGCAGCAGCACGGTCTACTTCCTCGCGGTCAAGCCATGATTCCTTGAGGAGAGCGGTCGCTCCCTCGGGATTGTTCGCGGCGTATTTCTTGACAAGACCCGGTGCATGAGCCCCCAGCTGAAGATACATGCCGCATTCGGGATGGGACTGGAGGAATTCGATCCAGACCCGTATACGCAAGGCACGCGTTTGTTCCAGTGCGATATCAGCGACTCGCCAGACACGGAACGGATTCAATGCCCGGCCCAAGGGATTGCGTGCAAGAGGCGCTCCCGCGTCCGACACCACGAGCGAATTTATGCCGCCTTTGAAGCTCCGAGAGCCGGTTTCAAACAGTGGCTCCATACCGAGGTTGTCATAGATGCCTCCGTCGTACAGGTGCAGCCGGGGAAACGGTGGGGTCACCTTAGCAGCAGACTCTGGGGGATCGTTCCACGCCTCTCGTCTTTGCCAGGCAAAGTCGGCAGTCCGTATTGCAAAAGGCCCAATCCAGCCAGGAAAAGCCGCAGAGACTGCCATCGCGTCCGAGACTTTAAATCCCTCAGCATCCGCATACCCGATCTCGTAGTCGCCACATCCCGTCTGCTTGAATCGAAAACGCTTCCCATTTTCGGCGGTTGTGGCATTGACCGACCAAACTGGTTTAGCGGGCAGGTAACGCAGACTGACGACGATACCCCAGTGGGACGCAATGGTCTCTGAGAGAATGTTCGCTCTCGACAGTAAGTAGCGCCAATTCTTGGGCCGCAACAATCTCCGAAGCGCGACCGCCTGGAGACTTGATTGCGTCAGGAGCGCTCGTATCCTGGGTTTGATATCGGCGCAGTAAGTCTCATCTGATGGCCATTCCCAGTTTCCCAATTGGAACACCAAACCAGTGAAAAGACTTCCCCCTGACACCGAAGAGATGTGGGAAATATCGCCCAGGCGACCGCGCTCCGCTAACCATTGTAGTACGCCGCAATGAAAGGCCATTGCCCGCACCCCTCCACCAGAGAGCGCGAGCCCAATCCGCGCGTTCGTGTTCATCTATTCTACGACCTCCCCAGCCAACCAGCGCTCTTCGTGCTCTCCAACAATAAGCATCAGCGCCGGTAATCCGTCTCGATGTAGTGCATGAGCGAGGGACGCCATCTGACACATGTCAGCGGTACTCGGCTGTGCGCTTGATCCCGGCGGATGACTGTGCCATTCCCCTACATAGCCAACGATACCTCCCGTACGCTCTGAAACTCGCTGTACGGCCGCGCTCAGGCCGTCTATCCCCCGAATAAACCCACTTGGGTCCCCTTGGCTGTCTGCGGGTTCCGGCAGAACGTCAACCAGATAAACCGAGGCATTTGGCAAATCGAAGTATCCCAAGAGCACGCCACCTGTCTCGTTCGGGAGCTTTTCTGCTCTACACTGCCGGACCCGCTCCTTGATTCCCTCATCCCATACGATTCGCAGTCCATTGAGCTGCTCACTCAGAACCCGGTGTAGGTTGATAACCTCTGCGCTCAAATCGCCGGACTCGGCATCACATCGCCAGACCTTCACGCTGGGCTGTTCAGATTCAGAGGCCAGACGGATATGTCTAGCGAGCGTGGCGCCGTGCAGAGTAATTAGCTCATTTGAAATGACGACCGAAAGGTCACGGCATCCGGCACCGACCCGTAGGGCTCCGCTCTTTCCGGGCAAATGGCTTTCCCCCCAGGGCTCGTTGACAATAGCCCGGTAATATTGGGGTTCCAGGCAATCAAGGCGTATCTCCCGGCGCGCATCTTCAATCATCAGAACGCTATCGAGCCCGGAAGGCGTTACAAACACTGATGCGATACGCTTCAGCGCGTCTCGGCCAGCTAACTCCCTTGGGACTTCGAGAGTTGTTGTCGCGTCAACGACCAACTCGGCAGACTCAAGCGCGGCACAGACCTGCGGGTTACTGAAGTCTGCTGCCCCAGAGAAAATGTCCGATTCCTGAGATGATTCCGACCGCAATATCGAATCGCCTAGACACCGAGCGACATCGACCTTTGGCCAGCCGACTTGTGGTTCCAGTCCAGTATGGCGCGCAAGGTTGTGCGGTTTCAAAAAGTCAGGATCAATGAAAGACCAGTGGCCCCACGCCTCCCGCTGCCAAATGGACGCCATACAACTGCCCAATGCACCGACGCCCGCCAACACTCCACAAGGCCCGGGAGAGGTCAGTTCGGATGTCCGTTGCGCAAGCCGAGCGGTGAAGGGTTGCAAAATTTCGAGAGGCTCGACCGTAATATCCCGCCAGTCTGTTTGCTCTCCCGCTGTCTGTGTTCCAATAAGCACCTCGCGGTAGTACTTCCCTTCATGTTGCGTTAAAGCACCACAGGCAACGCCGAGTGTCGCAAGAGGAGCGTTCACGATGAACCCCTTGCTCTCCACTCTCTCAGGTTCGCCTCCGGCTGCTCTTGTAATGGGAATTTTCAGCACCAGGAGAACGTAAGCATTCTCCGACATCGCGATCCCAGCTTCGTCTGTTTGCTGCTGGATTTGTGCCCTGAGCCTCTGCACGATTGGGGCACCGCGGGATTCCATCTGATCGTGCAAAGCACCGAGACAAACAGGAATCCGTTCAATTGGTCCGTGGAGGATGGGAGGGAGCATCAAGGCGACGCATTGGATGGGGACATTGGTAAATTTCTCGGCCTCTGCTGCCGACACCATCCGGCCGACTAGGATCGGAGAACTTTCCCTTCTTCCGGGACTGCGTCGTGGCTCTGCTACCAGGACCTGATCGGTCTCTTCAGCCTGACGCTCGAAGTTTTCAGGCAGAACCAGTGCGAAGCGACTGCTGAAATAAATTTGTTCAACTGGTTGGTCGTCACGATGTAGGGTTCCGTTTGCGGTTTCCGCCAACCACCACTGAATCCGCGCCAGATGCTTCTGTGGTGTCCATGTTCTACGAATCTCGGACCACGACTCGAAGTACAAGCACAGTGAGACAGGCTCGTCTCTCCCTACGTCGTACTGGTGGGCAGTGCACGGAAAGTCCTCTCGCAGCGCGCGCACTTCAGGAAGTCGATCCTTATCCGCGAAGAATCGGAGCCCCAAGCGTTCCCGGTACCGGATACCCACAGGATTCTGTGTCGGTACACTGTCACACCGACAATCTACAACGATGATCTCCGAAGCGGCTTTGTCATCCCCAAGAAGGCGACATTCGACAACCTCGAAATCCGGATGTTCACGGATCGTAGCAAGGCTGTACGCAGCCGATTCGATCTGAAGTTCTCTGCCAGGCTCCAGCACCGAACCGAAATGAACGAATCGCCCGTCCATTCAACCAGCTCTCGGCGGTCGTGAAGAAGTGGCTATCGCTGCTCCCGTGACCCTTCTTCGAGCGAGCCGTCCACCACTGCTCGAAATCTCGAACACCAACGGCTCTGGTTTGCGAGTGTTGGGTTCCTCCATGGTCACGAGCAGGTCTCTTCCGCCTACCTCATTCAGATACCGTTTGTAGGCTTTCTTTGCCTGGATATGTGGCGGTTGGGCCTGCTTATATGCTTCGGCGTTGTCCCCGATCGGATGACTGGAACTCACCATGTACGCCTCACGCTGCCCGTGGCAGAGCAGCTCTTTCACGAGTGCCGTCGGGATCGTTTCCTTCTCCCCTTTCTCCTTGGCCAGAGCCTTTGAGCTACAGTGGTGAGGAATATTGAAGAGATCCCAATCGAGGCGGTCGTCATTCTTGTGGAACTTCGAAATACTGACGATATCTTCCAGCACATCGTACTCGGAGTCACCAATCGCGAAGTAATCGTAGCGCGTCCCACCAATCTCGAACC
>WTHD01000288.1 GCA_011523265.1 Candidatus Binatota bacterium | reverse complement strand
GATGCTCAAACGGATCGTCGCTCTGATCCTCCAAAGTCCCTAACACGCTCTAGGTGAATTGGGTGGGGTGAGCTCTAGCAGCCCCCACAGTTTCTCGGCTCCTCGTGGTTCTTCCCGGATGAAATCTTCCGAGAAGTATTGACGACCCCAAGCCTCCACCGAATCGAGTAGTTTACTGATAAGTGTGGCCGTAACGAAGTGAATAGGAATATCTAAAGCTTCTTCCCTGCTAGGAGAGGAGTAACGGGGAAATGAAAAGTAAAGATCATCGCATCTATAGTAAACGCCTACATAGCGTGTTTTGTCTGGATTAGCTTCTCCAACATACCGTTTTTGGTCGAGGCTGAGACTTCTAAAAACAGTCGTTTTCCCACATCCGCGTGGGCCTGTTACAACAACATTGTTCTGGCCTTCAATCTCTGAGAGTCCTAAAAATTGGTCAGAATACAGAGCGTTTAGGAGGACAGGAGCATCACCAATTTGCTCACAACTGAGATAGTCAAATGGGGTGATTAAAGACGTGGATTCACGGGAAACGTCGCGCTCAAAGTCGGCATCCAGGCCTTGCAGGTATTGGAGAAGAGCCGCTGGTTGCCTTGCAAGCGGATCACGTGTGATATCTGTTTCCACAAGGTGGCGAGCGATGAAGGAGTCTCGGAGAATATTAAAAATATATTTATCTTTTGGACTGCTCTGCGAATAGTCTACGAAACGGAGAAGGTCCGATAGTAAATCCGCGAGTTGGTGATAATCGTCTTTGAATTGAGCGTCACTCGTTACCTCGGCAACACCGAAATCCGTAATACGGAAAGTATATCGTGGTCCCAATAAATCATAAGAAGAGCGATCTTCAACAAGAATATTCCCGGCGTGTAGGTCTCCATGAGTAACCGCCCTGAGTCCCATTTCATTTAGAAGGTTGAGCATTGTTTGTAGCCAATGCCTGATAAAAGAAACGTCAACTGAATCACGTTGTTCTTCGATGAACCTTTTTAGACTCGGCCCCTCGATAAATTCAGCAATGAGAACAACACAGTCTATATTTTCCTTGTCGTCCTTCCATTCTTGTATATCTTCAAACCTGACAACGGATGAGTTTCTCAACACATCAGCTTTTTGTACTTCCGCTCGCCATAGTTCGCCGTTGTCGGAACCGTATAGGAGATTAGAACGCGGGATTATTTTACACGCGAGGTCGCGTTGCAATATCTCCGAGTGAGCCTGAAACAAGTGGGCATTACTTCCTCCGTCCACCCATTTAATGATGGTTACATCAGGTCGACCCGGCAGCTTTTTGTTGAGGAAGTAGTCTCGGTCAGGCAGGTTTTGTCGCATAATTAGTTTCGCTGAAACACGAGAAAATGTTCAGTCTTTACGCCGCGACAGTCTCGACGGGTGCGACGAATATCTGGAATATCGTCGGCAAAAACTTGGCGGAGGCGGAGCGACGGTGCATACTTTCTGGCAATAGTAGCAACAATTTCTGCCGGATGGGCGCTAAAACTACGTCGTATCTCCTCGCCTACGATGAAAATACAGTAACCTCTACGCTTCAATCCGCCTTCAAGTTTCACTGCTAAACTCATTAGGCCATTTATGAAAGCTCGTTGCCGTGTGGTGATACCGTTGTCTACAGATTGTGCAAAACTAGGATCTATAAACCAAAGGCGGAGCCGATTGTCTCGACCGTAGTCAAGTGCGTTCATATAGGGAGGACTTGTGATAACAGCATCGAATTGTTCAGGGAGTTGGAGGCGTTCAACCGAACTCTGACGAAATTTCGTCTTAGTTTGATGAGCCCACTGGAAACGCTTATAGGCACGCTGCACTTTGGAGAGCAGGCGGGGCTCTAAAGCGCGGTAGTTATACATCTCAGGAAAATCAGAGCGCGGATATTTTTTGTCACGCAGATATGGAACGAGATGGCTACTAGGATAAGAAAGAAAACCTGGACGCTGATGATGGAGAATCCCGAGGAAGCACGCCATTAGGAATTCATTCCCCGGTCGTCGGGCCACTTCGGCAAAACGTAATGCCTCACCTAACGTCTGAGGGTGGAAGAACTGTCGTATCCAACGAGGAATAGATCGCAAGTCTGGTCGTGGAAGGGTTTGAGATTCCGCCAGTACACGCTGGGTACGATTCAGTGCCGTCTGTAGAGTCCTCGGCGGTGAAAGTTTTGCCTTAGTGAGTATTCGTGCATATGGACTTATATCTGCGGCAAAGGTGTGCCGACCACGAAGAACTGCTTCCAATGGAATCGTTCCAGCACCAGCGAAGGGGTCTATAACCAAGTCGTCTTTTTTCGAGTAGCGGTCAATTAAGTCTCCTGCGATGCTACTTTTGGTCTTGCCTATGTAAGGAGCAAGCTGGTGAAGAGAGCACTCTGCATGCGTGCTCGGTTCCCTCCACCACTGTGGTGCCTGCTCAATAGGGATTTCCTCGTAAACCTGTTGAAGTGAAGTATCCATAACATTAAATGTTTTTCTACATCACAAGAAAAATAGTAGCACATTACCAAGTTTGCGGAGAACAACGGCCTAACTTTGAAAATAGCGATTAAAATTTGATCAGGATTCTTAATAAGGAACCAGTCTATGTCCACAGTCGGAGAGCATCCCTACGTTGAACAGCGCCCGAACGTGCAGGGAGGACGCCCTGTCATTAAAGGGGGTCGGTTCCTTGTCAGTTCCATCGTACAAGACTACCGAAGAGGGCGTTCTGTTGAGGAAATCCTACGCGAATTTCCTCAGCTCCGTCCGGCTGAGGTTCATGATGCCCTCTCCTATTATTATGACCATCAGGCTGAGATTGATCGGGAGATCGCTGAATTGATGGACCTGGATGCTGCTATGCGGAGGTATCCACCAACTCTCTTCCCTACTTAGTCATGATTATACGCTGGCATTCCCCGCCGCTCGTCATGCCGTCCCTCGCCACTCCAGCCAACGCCCGTGGGCATGGGCAGCGGCTACGTGGCGTTTCGTATAAGCGCCGTTTTTGAAATCTCTGATGAGAAGCTGTGCCCAGCCTTGTGGGACGCCATCCAGAATGATGACGGAGACGGGCCGGGTTGCTGAGAATGCGGCTAACAGCTTCCACAAATCTTTGCGGGCTTCAGGCGAAAGTTGGTAGAGGACCATGGAAGCGTACAGACACAGGTGTGAGTCCTGCGGGGCCTGGGCTAACAGGGCGGGCAAATGGATGAGCGCGTCGCCTGTCACAATCGGCACCGGATGATCGCGGGCGATGCGGGCGGCGGCTTCAGTCTCCTGGTGCCGCTCCAGGTGCTCGGGAAAGATGAGCGCACGCAGCCAGCGCATGGCATCCGCGTCCGTCACGTCAATCGGGTTGATGTCGATCCCCGCGCGCCAGGCAATACGGAATTCTTCGGGTAGGGGCGGGAGGGGGACGGTCCCTCTGACCTGGGTTGAAAGCCGGACGGCTGCGTTCTTGGCGCCCCACGTTCTGCTTGTCCCGGACGGATACTCATAGCGATGGTAATAACGATCCCAATGGAGGTTCAGTCCGGCGCTGCTTCCGACCTCAATCATCGAGAGGGGCTGATTCCCGGACTCTCGTGCAAGCTGAGCAAAGACCGGCAGAAGACAGGTCGTGCGGCGGACGACGTTGGTTTGGACCAAACGGGTTGTGATGAGCTGCCTGATTGTCTCGGTGTGATGCCACACAAAGTCTTGAAACAGTGGATAGGTCTCCTGGGAGGACGGACGCGGTGCCTTTTCTGAAGCAACCACGTCCGGGTAGAAGGCGCGCAAGGGATGGCGGACTCCACCCAGGAGGAGATAATGCACTGCGCCGAACAGCAGATTTGCCGACGGTTGCGAGGGCGGACAGCTTGCGGCAAAGCGCAGCATGTCGGGGTCGTCCAGCACGCCTACCGATAAGGCGTGGTACAGGGGCGAGCCGTTTTCCGGTGCCTGTTTCAGACCGAAGTTGCGGAAGTAGGCGCGGACCTGATCGAGATCACTACTTGGCTGGGAGGACATGGGTGAGGGGTGCTCTCCGGGCCTGCCATGCGGAACGGCGGGCTGGGCGGTTGCAGCGCCACCGCCCAGAGCAAGACTTACCCGCCAAAATAGCTCTTGGGATTTTCGACCATCAAGGTGTGAATGGTTCCCTCGCCTACACCGGCTTTAGCCAGGGTTGGAATAATGTTTTTCAGAATATGGGAGTAATTACTGTTCGGACAGGCTTCGACAAACTGCTCCCAGGCTTTGCTGGGCCGGCCCAGCAGACAATGGACGGCATCGTGCGAGAGCATAATCCGGTC
>WTHD01000323.1 GCA_011523265.1 Candidatus Binatota bacterium | reverse complement strand
GAATTAGCATTGTTTTTAACTTTGTAGACGATTTTACAGTACTCTTTCTTTGCCCCGTCATCTAACGAAATAGTCTTCTTTCTCTCGTTATTATCGTTGTCAATATCAATCGGGAAATTTTTATCATTATAACAATATTCGGAACGATTCTTGTCACAGCATAGGCCCTTAGGAGAGAGAACCCTTGGTGCAGGCATCTTGACGTCCAATCTGGTTTGGACCTTGATAACGTCAGAAGAATAGGAAAAGTGTAGCTCTCCTTCGTTTTCGTCTGGCTCAATTAGATCAATGCTCAACTCACAATTACTGCGATAGTAACCTCCATCGTGCACCTCTTGTCTCGCTGCTTTAAGGAGGCTCCGTGAAACTTCCCGTAAATCCGGTTCTGATAGGAATCGAATTATCTGAGGAATCATGGCAGAGATTGCTACGCTGGCGAGTCCCCCTAAGATTGCCCCTAGCAACACATTCGAATCGACACCGAGAAGCACATTTTGGGGAATAAAGCCAAAAAAGAAAAGTATTGCAAAAAAACACGCAAGTGCTATGAAAAAAATGAGAAGGCAGATAGACATCTCAGGATTTCCACGTATTCGATACCAGATAGTCACTGAAAGACCTCCAATGAAGAAGAATGATGAAACTTCTATTATAGATTTGCTTCGGAATCAGTTTTTACTAGAGCGTGATATCATGGCAGGGGACCTTACCGTGCTTATCCGAACGCGTGATAAAGAAGGGGTTCCAATCCATACCCTTAAAGCTGATCCTGAGGTAGATGATTCAGTCGTAAGTCCCGTCTTGGTAGGGCAAGCATGAAAGCTGCAAAGGCCTCGCCTTGCCCTCTACATCTGATGTTACCCCGACCCGTTTGGTAAGCGTGCCACTGCCTCGGTATCTCCTTAAAGAGTGCCTTCAACTCTTGTGCTCTTTAATGGCAAATCGGAGCACAACAACGTATGTGACAGAAAATGACCGTTCCGATAAAGCGTGGTAAGATACCGCGCTTGTCAGGAAACCGAATCCTGTATTATGGAGTGGAGGGAGAAAATGGACTGGAGGCTTAAGGTCGGAGCGTGAAGATAACACCCAGATACCCCCTTGGTTCGGCTGCCAGGAACGGCTGAGGTTAAGGACGAACCGTGCTTCCGCTGTTGGCCTGTCCGTGTGAACGCCGACCCCCGTTCCAGGAGAATACCGATGTAGATCAACGATTACATCGGGAGCCAACCGAGTACCCAGGTATTTTTCAAGCCACTCACGAGCCCGATCAATTGTTCGAGACCGAACCAAGCGCTCTTTGAGATATTCTTGGGAGTGTTGATTGACCACAACATCAAACTCATAGAAAGATTGCTTCCTTCTTTGCCAATCCATTCCATCTAATATCCTAAGGAGAGCTTCTGCCTCTTCGGCGCTTAGGACCGGTGCAACTTTGATATGTATAAATGGTTCTCTCTCGACTCGAAGTCCTTCATCCTCATGAAATTTGATATTCGTATCTTCAACCATGATTAGGGACTTTAGCACATTTCTCTTTGCGGATTATACGGAAGTTGCATGTCCCCGCTTCGACCATGGTGTAGGCAACCCCGCTGGTGAGTATATCGACTGCCAAGACACAGCCACGCCCATCCTGCTCGCCGTCCACGTGAAAACTCTTACAACTCATCCAGCAATTCCGTATCACGAGGCGCACTGGGGCCGGGAGTTTCGTCACCTCAGTCCGGCACGATCAATGTACACCCGATAAGAAAAGCTCCGTGTTTCCCCACTCTGCATGGCGACGTTGTTGATCTCGACCCGATACAGAGTGTCAAACTTCCACCCGTCAACCTCCCAACTCAGAAAATTGGGTACCCCAAATGCTCTGGTGTCGGTATAGAGATTGCCGACTGTCAGACTGGTTCCGTCAGAGACGCGGGTCACGCTGACGGTTGCGCTATCGAAGTATGGGTGCTGATTGCCCCAGAAGCTGATTTTGTCTTCGACCACGCTGAAACTCCAGGGTGGATCATCGTCCATGAGCATAAAGGGATAGGTTTCATACGGAAAGGCAATATAATCGACCTCAACCAGGGGGAGAACATCAGGTTCGCGATCGAAGCCAAATGCCTTCTGTGCGGCGTAACCATATACTTGACCGTAACTCATATGGGTCGCGAAAGGGTTGAGTATCCAGCGACGGTGACCGGCTGCGGCTACGAGGCTGAGGTTATGAGCGTCGTTGGTCCAGCCGATCATCTCCTGAACCGGGTCCTGATCTCGACCACGTCCATTTATTGTAAAGCCCGAGAGGTTACTGGTACCGCTCGCTTCGTCTCCTGCTTCAGTGTAGCATTCGAGGCTCGGCTCAGGATGATGAGTCAGATAGCCATTCGCCGCCTGAATCAGGGCAGATTCCTGGACACTCGTATCGTACAGGAAGCTATACCTGACATTGGCGAGGCCGTGCAAAGCGCGAATCTGGTTCATACCTTCCAGCGCCCGGTCCTTCGCCTCCTGGGCTAGGGTGCCCGCGATGCAAGCGTTGAGGTCCGGGAGAGATACATAAAGGAAATCCTCACTGGCGTAGGTGCCGGCAGCAATATCTCGTCTGACCTCCCGCCAGTATGCCCGGTCATAGGAGGCCGGGGGGTCCTCAAGGAGGTCTACCTCGACGATCTCGAAATGCTGGGTGCCCTGATTCCACTCCAGCACCGTGGTATCGCCGGGATTGGGAAAATCCTCGACTGTCACCTGCTTGTTCGCCCCCGTGAGGAAGTCCGTCCCAGGGGTTGTCACCGTGAACGTGCTCTCGGCAAACTTCACCCCATCATCATAGGCGACCGCGGTGTGCTCTCCATCGCCCAGGTTACCCCAGTTCCAGATGGCCACAAAGCCGACATTGTCATGGTCATTATCAAGACATTGGCCGTTGGCGCGGACATCGGGGCGCTCCGTGCCGTACAGCAGAGGAATATGCTTCCCATCGTCGTTGAAGACGATGGTCAGGGCTCCCTCAGCCTCACACTTCCAGCCCGAGATGACGCTGACGCCGGAGAGTTTGGCGCCGTTGCCAGGAATCCCTAAGGTGGCGGCGTGCGCCAGAGACGGGGCCAGAACAATGAGCCCAAGCCAGAGACGGAGGAGAAAAGCCCCCCGTGCCTTCCCAAAAGTCATATGTTGATCGGTGAGATGCCTCATGTTCGATGCTCCGTTTCAGTATTGCGTTAGGTCCGGCTCAATTGCCGGGCCATTACTAACTCCACACAGAGATGTAAGAGTTCCCGCATATTCACCAAGACATGGTGGCCAAACTATGTCAGGGATGGTTTTTGTATTCAGCAGGTGACCCGACTCAGCGGGTCTCCACATGAAGTTTGCGGACCCCTCTCTATTGGAAGCCTATGGATTTGTCAAAGGAATCTGCGAGCGATATCCCTAATCTTGTGGGTTTCAATACTCTGGAGATGGGCAAAAAGTGAGAGGGGTAGGTTCCCTACAGCAGCCCCCGTCCCCCATCCACCGAAAACACCGCGCCCGTACTGAAATCGGACTCCGCCACAAAGACAACGAGCTGGGCGACTTCCTCGGGGGTTCCAGTGCGTTTGACCAGAGTCTTCTCGATTTCGCGGCGCTGGACCTCCTGGGGCGTATCGTCCTGGAACAGGACGGGTCCCGGAATAACAGCGTTGACCATGACTTCGGGAGCAAGTTCCATTGCCAGCCCCTGACTGAAGGCCAGCACACAGGCTTTTGAGACAGAGTAGGGCACGTAGTCAGCCCACGGGTGCTGTCCTGCGACATCGGCCATGTTGATAATATGGCCCCAGCCCCATTCCTTCATACGCAGGCCGATTTTATGTGCGCAATAGAAGGTACCGTCCAGGTTCACGTCCATAATCCGTTCCCAGTCATCAAACGTGACCGTATCAATCGGGGTGCGGTAAAAGAGGGCGGCGTTATTGATCAACACGTCGATACGTTCGAAATGATCAAGCGCCTGTTCGATCATGCGGTCAATATCCGCTTCCCGGCTGATGTCGGCCTGAAGGGCGAGTGCCTCGTGACCGGCGCTTCGGAGCTCTTGAACGGTTGCTTCCGCTTCGGTCTGAGAGGTGTAGTAGTGAACCACGAGCTTGCAGCCCCGTTGGGCAAGCGCAAGGACGATGGCCTTCCCTACACGTTTTGCTCCGCCGGTGACGAGGGCAACTTGGCCGCTGAGGTCCATAGGCGTTCAGGTAAACGGCTCAAATTGAGGCTGTAGGATCGCTTCAGACGGACAGGCGCGCGGTGAAGCGGCGGCAATATGTTAGGCCGCTTCACCGCGCGCCTGTCCGTCTGAAG
>WTHD01000280.1:2057-4359 GCA_011523265.1 Candidatus Binatota bacterium | reverse complement strand
GCCCGCACAACCGTCCGACCCATTGCCGCCGCGGTCTTTATCATCCCAGGCTCTTCTCCACCTGCGGCAGGGGCAAGAGTTTTACGATACAGGCGACTTGAACGAGGCAATAGCCGAGTGGCGCGAAACCGTTCGTCTCGCTCCAACCAATGCCAAGGCCCACCACCTGCTCGGGTTGGCGCTAGGAGATCATGGCGCGCGTGATGAGGCGATTGGCATGTTACAGGTGTCGCTCCGGCTCGACCCGAATAATGCAATGGCTCATGTGCATCTTGCCCGCACGCTCGAAGCCAACGGTGATACTCAAGAGGCCGTCGCCGCGTATCGCAAAGCCCTCCAACTCGTTCCCACCTCATCGTATATTCATGACCGCTTGGGTCATATTTTTGCCGCGCAGGGGCAGCACCAAGCCGCGGCAGACGAGTGGCAACAGGCGATCGCGTTAGACCCGGACTATGCCTATACCCATGCCAATCTGGGTGAGGCGCTTGAAAGCTTAGGGCAAAGGACACAAGCGCTGGCCGCCTATGAGCGCGCGATCGCGTTGGACCCGCAAGCGGCTTTTGCGTCCGAGGTTCAGAGACGGATTACCCGCCTTCGCGCCTCGGAATCATAGGTCGTTGTCGCAGGACTAGAATTGAAAGATCGCGCTGAAAACACTCTCGTGGCGGCTGTCGCGGGGGCGACCGTACAGGTCGCCAACGCCCCAGGGCCCTGGGTCGTGCGAGCGGACCCGCCAGAAGAAATTCTGCTCGAACCGCAAGACAAAATAGTTTGACCACAGGTAGTCCATGGCGAATTTATTGTACGCCCCTGTGGAGAGCGGATCGAGCGCAAACACAAACGATGGCTGCCAGAGCCCACCTGGCCCATAGCTGGTGGAAGCGGAAAAGGTAATGACAAACTCGTTCTGATCGATTTTGTCTCTATTCTCGCTGACGAATCGACCCGGCACGACCTCACCATCCATATGGGCACGCCGGACGGACGGAATGCCGCGGTAGAAACGACTGTAGTCCAGATAGCGCCGCCAGAAGAACTGCGCGGAGAGGAAGAACGTCCGTATATCATTCAGCGGACGAATCCAGGTCGGGCGGTCAACAGCCAACATGACAACCGAGCGGTCAGCAGTGTCGAATTGATTCCCGTCCGGGTCGAGCCGCCTCGGTGCGTTCGGAGCAATCGTGACAGGTACGCCCGTCGTAAAAGTCGTTTCCACCCGGAAAACGGACTGCGTATATTTTTCCTCCGAGTAATTGGCCGCAATGCCGACAACGTGGGAGCGCGGATGTACGCGGTCGAGGACGGCGTGCAGGGTTCTGCCCTCAAGACGGACGAGGTCCGAGCGAAACTTGAATCCGGGGTCGGCGGAAAAACCGTAGAAATAGTTGAGGCTGAAATCGATCCCACCCCAAATAGCCTTGAAGCGTACCCCGGCCTGGCCGTTCTTGAACTTTTTACTCGGCTTGTCATCTCTCACAGTGAGATCAAGATCAAGGAGTTCACCCCCAAGCATGGCGGAATTCGCAACAGCAGACAGGCCGTCACCAATAAATCCCCACGGACGACGGGGGTCGGCGGCTACTTTATTAGGCTGAAAATCCCACGGAATCCAGACCGCCTCGATAAAGGATTCTTCAAGCGGACCGAATTTGCCAATGTCGTAAATCGCCCGCGCCATCCATAGCGGAATACGGATATCCTCCCAGGGTTCCCAGTTGGCGTGCCAGCGCAGATCGAGAGGATTAATAACATCCAGCGCCCGAAAATTATCGGTCTCTCCCCACACGACTTGCTGGCGGCCCAGCCGGAGTGTAAACGGGGGCAGCACCATATCGACAAAGGCTTCGCGCAGCTTGTACTCGGCCTGGCGGTTAAGGCGCTGGTCCTTGCCGAAGGCCTCGTTATATGTATGCCGAATATCATAGACCGTGTCGTACACGCCGCGGCCAATAAGGGTCAGCGTGGCCTCTTCCAGCGGGCCGGTGGCAAAACGACCAAAGGCCAGACTCTCACGTAGAAAGTAATACTTGCCCTCCAGTTGCGCCGTATTCCGCTGCATGATGAATTCCGCATCCCGAAACATGGGGGTGCGGAGGATGTTTTGGGTTTTGACAAACCCTTCGAGTTCAACGTCGTCGGTGACGGCAATAATGCCCCACGACGGTGCCGGCATTATTGCCAAGGCGAGGAAGAGAGCCCACGAGGCGAAGCAGGTACGAAGACGCATATGACACTATTCTGAGCAGTCTAGCGCCGCCCACTGACCATATTGCGGACGGAATAGAATTGCTTGGCTCGC
>WTHD01000280.1:0-1957 GCA_011523265.1 Candidatus Binatota bacterium | reverse complement strand
GACTCCGCGACCACGCCACCATGGGCATGACATAGTCTTCGGCCCCAGGCCGCCAGAGCAGATTCCAGATGACTTGCTGCGCCGCTTGTGGGTCGCCAGGGTCAATATCCGGGAAGGGAAAGCCCCCACCCTTAAATCCAATCAGCACGCCCTGTTCGTCTAGGTGGTACCCGGACGGGACATTCTTGCCCCAGTCTTCCGGAGGCGGGTAGGTCCCAGTCTCCGTAATCTCCATGTCCATGCCATCATAGAAGTAGTACTCCCAGGCCGTCTGGGGAATGAGCGGCTCCAGTAGGGCGCGATCTTGGAGAGTGAGATGTTGTCCGGGGGTCAGCTCGGTCTCCGGACGGGCGTGCTCGATCCAGTGCCGTAGGGTGTCATAGCTCTGGTCCTGATTGGCAAACGCTGGCGTGGGTAGCACCCAGAGACCACTGAGCACCAGCACCAAGCCGACTATCGGAAAATATGACAAAAAGCCGACCGGCCCCTGTAGCGCTCGCTTCTCCATATTAAGTACCCCTCTTGTCTGAAAACAAAGAGAACTTTACTTTTAGGTAGATTTCCTTACTCGTAGTAAGTATTGTACATGTTCTCTGCCGTCAAGAGGAAAATTTGCATTTGTACCGGAGGCAGGGATGGCAAAAAAACGCGAACTCGTAGAAGCAGAACTCCTCCGCATCGCCACGGAACGCTTTACCCAAAGCGGTTACAACGAAACCACGCTTGATGACATCGTCTCTCTGGTCGGCATCTCGCGGGTGACGTTCTACACCTATTTCGAGAGTAAGGCCGCGCTGCTGACCGCGATCTTTACCCGTTCACTCGAAACCTATCGGGCAACACTGGAAGAACTCTTAGCCCGACCGCTCTCCCGTCCGGAGAAGATTCGACAGGTGATGGCGCACCAGATCGCCTCGCTCACGACGGACCAGCCACTCTTTCGCCTCCTGTTTCGCGAGGAAGCAAACCTCCCTCCGGAAACGGTCCGGGTCGTTGAAAAAATGCAACAAGAGATTGATCTGCTCATCGAGAATGAAATTCGGAGCGGTATCGAGAAAGGTGAGGTCATCAACGAAAATCCTCGGCTGCTGATGCATGCCTTTACCGGCATGTGCAACTGGTTATACCGCTGGTATCAGCCTGGGGGTGAGATTACGCCGGAGGAAATCGTTCGGGTCTTCAGCCGTCTGCTCGAATCCGGGGGGCTGACGCCTGAAGCGCAGACAGACAGCGGCGCGATTATGCGCTCGCTGCAACACGTCGAAACACATCTCACTGACGTGCAGCAGGAATTGGAAACCGTCTCCCATCAGCTTCGTCTCAGCAACGATCCCTCACGCTCATAGGCAGGATAGGGGTCCGGACAAGCAGCGCCATGCAGAGAAAACGAACCGACCTCAAGGTCTTCGCTGCCGTGCAGATCAGGATGGGGATCGTCTTACTCGTCTTAGGGACCCCCTCCGTCTTTGCCCAGTCCGCCGCTCTCCGCTTACAAGAAATACGCCTGACGACTGAGGGGGAGGCACGGACAGTCCTGTTTCAGTTTTCTCATCCGCCTGACTCCATACGGTCGTTCCCCCTGTCATCTCCTTCACGCATCGTCATTGATGTGCACGGTCCGGTACAAAACGTACCGTCCCGTACCTATCAAGCCGATGATGCGCTCCTCACCCACGTCCGTACCGGCTCGCATCCGCAACACCTGCGCCTTGTCTTGGACCTCAACGGCCAGACAATGCCGGTGCATTCGGTTGAACACCGAGCCAATGAGATTCTTGCCAAACTGGGGAAACAAGGCGGTGACTCTTCATCGGTACGGACCCAGGTGCTTTTTTCGCGGTCTCGGACAACACCGGCTTCCCGGCGTGCACTCAAGAGCCCGGCTCCGATCATGGCTGCGGTCCCAACCCCGCCGCCCCCTTCCCCCCAAATTGAACCGGAGCAGTCCACTTCTCAA
>WTHD01000062.1 GCA_011523265.1 Candidatus Binatota bacterium | reverse complement strand
ATCCAACCGGCATGGAGCCGAGTCTCAATCGCTCGGGCTATTTCAACCAGTGGCACCAGGGCAAAAAGAGTACCCTGCTCAACCTGAGCAAGCCGGAAGCCATTCCCATCGTCACCGCCCTGATTGAGAAGTCCGACGTTGTGGTGGAGAACTTTGCCACTGGTGTGATGGAGCGCTTGGGTCTCGGCTATGAGGAGCTGGCAAAACGGAATCCGGCGCTGATCATGGCCTCCATCTCCGGCTATGGACATACCGGCCCGCAAAAAAACTATATGGGCTACGGGCCAGCCATCGTGCCGCTGACCGGCCTGTCTTCGCTGACCGGCTACCCTGGGCGCGGTCCCCAGGAGGTCGGGATTTCGTATGGCGACCCGAATGGCGGTCTGAACGCCGCGGTAGCCATTACCGCGGCCGTGGCCGTGCGAAAACGGACGGGTAAGGGACAGCATATTGATGCCTCATTATGGGAAACCATGGTGGCCTTACTGGCGGAAGGTTGGATGGACTATGCCATGAATACCACCCAACCGCCGCGCATCGGCAATCGGGACCCGTGGATGGCTCCGCATAACTGCTTCCGCTGTGCCGGACAGGAGGCCAACCAGGATGAATGGGTCACCCTCGTCTGCGGGACGGATGAAGAGTGGCAGGCCTTGTGTCAGGCCATCGGGCAGGCCCACCTCGGTCAGGACCCGCGCTTTCGCACCGCGGCAGACCGCAAGGCGAACGAAGAGGAACTCGAACGCATCCTGACGGAGTGGACCAAAGAACGAACGAAATGGGAGGTGACCACAACGCTCCAGGCCGTGGGTGTGGCCGCCTTTCCATCCATGAACAGCAAAGACTTGAGCGAGGACCCGCATTTGAACGCGCGGGGCTTTTTTGCCCGTTTGCCGCATGCCGAGGTCGAGGTACAGACCCATATCGGCATTCCGTGGCAGCTCACCGCTGCGCCAAACGGCGTCCGCGCCCCCGCTCCCCTCATGGGCCAAGATACTGAGTATGTGATGAAGGACCTGCTGGGGCATACCGACGAAGAGATCGCCCAGCTCAAAGCCGCAGAGGTGCTGTATTAGACAGATGTCTGGAAAAAAGAGGACCTGGCGATGCAATACCGCACTCTGGGCCGGACCGGCCTGCGCGTCAGCGCCGTGAGTATGGGCACGTGGAAGGCGTTCGACGTGCGGGGCGAGCGGGCGCTTGAGCATGTCGGACGGCTGGTGACCGAAGCCCTGGCCTGCGGGGTGAATCTCTTTGACACCGCGCCCATGTATGGCGAGGCGGAAAGCGTGCTGGGTCGGGTGCTACGGGGACGTCGTGATGGCGTGGTGATCGCCACCAAGGTCCTGGCGTCGAGTCGCACCTCCGCTCAGCGCCTCATCGAAGCGTCATTTCAGAAACTTCAGGTTGAGATGATCGATCTCATGCAGATCCATAATATGGCGGCCTGGCGTACGGTTGCTCCGCTCCTTGAAGAATACAAGGCTGCGGGTCGCATTCGGTTTCTGGGTATAACCGACTATCGAACCAGCATGTTTCCGGAAATGATGACGGCCATGCAAACCGGCATCTTTGACACAATCCAGATTCCGTACAATATCGGGGAGAGAGAAGCCGAACAGGCCATCCTCCCCTTGGCTCAGCAACGCAATATGGGTGTCTTAATCATGACGCCGCTGTGCCCAATCTTTCATCGATCCCGGCTGCTTCGGGTTTTGCAACGGCACGATCTCTCATTCCTGGAACCCTATGGAGCGACGACCCCAGGTCAGGCGCTACTCGCTTATCTGCTCGCAAAATCCGAAAACGCGGTTCTGCTGCCCGCCACCTCACGCCTTGAACGGGTCCAAGAAAATACGACAGCCGGACAGATCGCGGCATTACCCCAGCGGGCGATTGGACAACTCGAAGCATTATTTTGACAGAGCAGAGACCAAGCGGAGGACGTGGATAGCGTTCTACACAGAGACGGCGTGCCCGGCTCCGCATTGATCGATCAGGCGCCCTCTGGCATACTACCGCTCCTCACAGAAAGGAGACGAAGAGTCTAACGCTCAGAGATAGGGCAGGACACGCTACCGGAAAAGAGACCGTCCTCTCTGCAGGTCTCTTCCTCTCACGAGCACGCATCCTGGGCATAATGCATAACCCTAGCCGGCATAGTTCCCGGCCAGGTAACGACACAAGGGAGATTGTGTGGAGTCTTTAGGTGATTGGCAGCGGAGCTGCTACTGCGGGGAGCCCCGCGTGACCCAAGTCGGACAGCCGCTGACCGTGATGGGGTGGGTGCACTCCCGACGCGATCATGGCGGCGTGACCTTTGTCGATGTCCGCGACCGTTCCGGGTTGGTCCAAATTGTCTGTAACCCGCAAGTCAGTCCCGCCGCCCATACACAGGCAAAAGAACTGCGCCTGGAATATGTGGTGGCCGCGAGAGGAAGGCTGGAACGACGCTCGCCAGAGACGATCAATCCGAATATCCCAACCGGCGAAGTCGAGCTCGTCGTGGAAGAGCTGCGGGTGCTCAATGCCTCGCGGACGCCGCCGTTTCCGATTGATGCCGAGATCGATCCTGCGGAGAACACCCGGCTGCGATATCGCTATCTGGATTTACGTCGGCCAAGGATGTTCGAGAACCTCCGCCTCCGGCATCGGCTGGCCAAAGTGGTCCGCGATTATCTTGACGGCGAGGGCTTTCTTGAGGTCGAAACCCCGGTCCTGACCCGGAGTACCCCGGAAGGCGCGCGCGACTACCTCGTCCCGAGCCGAGTCATTCCAGGCGGATTTTATGCCCTGCCACAGTCGCCGCAGTTGTTTAAGCAGTTGCTGATGGTGAGCGGGATGGAAAAATACTTCCAGATCGTACGCTGCTTCCGAGACGAAGACCTGCGGGCCGACCGTCAGCCTGAGTTCACCCAGATTGATATTGAGATGTCGTTTGTTCGACCGGACGATGTGTTCCAGCTTATTGAAGGCATGATGGTCCGGTTGTGTAAGGAAGTGAAAGGTATCGACATCCCCACCCCGTTTCCCCGGATGCCGTACAGCCAGGCCATGGCCCGCTTTGGGAATGATAAGCCGGATATCCGGTTTGGCCTGGAAATCCGGGAGCTGTCCGCGTTGTTCAGTCAGACCGACATCAAGGTCTTTCGGCAAATCGTTGCCGACGGGGGTGTGGTGCGCGGACTGATCGTGTCGGACGATCCGTTCTCACGCAAAGAACTCGATGACCTGATTCCGCTGGCTCAGGATTTTGGGGCAAAGGGCCTGGCCTGGATTCGTCTGACCGAGGACGGGTGGCAGTCGCCGTTGGCGAAATTTGTGAGTGACGACCGGAAACAGGAAATTGAAGCGGCCCTCGGGCTCAAACCGAAGGACTTGCTGCTGCTGATTGCCGATCAGGAACAGGTGGCGTGCGAGGTGCTGTCACGCCTGCGCCTCTATCTGGGTGACAAACTCGGGCTGATTGACAAAGATGATATGCGTTTCCTGTGGGTGACGGACTTTCCGCTGGTCGAATACGACGCGGACGAGGGGCGCTATATGGCCAAGCATCACCCGTTCACCGCGCCTAACGACCAGGATTTATCCCTGCTTGAGACCGACCCAGGCAAGGTACGGGCGTTTGCCTACGATGTTGTGCTGAACGGCGTCGAATTGGGTGGTGGCAGTATCCGAATTCACCGCCAGGACGTGCAGCAAAGAATTTTCACCCTGCTGGGCATCGGTGAGGAGGAAGCTCAGGAGAAGTTCGGGTTTCTGTTGGAAGCCCTGTCGTATGGCGCTCCGCCCCACGGTGGAATTGCCCTGGGATTTGACCGTCTGGCCATGTTGTTTGCCGGGATGGACTCGCTACGCGAAGTCATTGCCTTTCCCAAGACGGCCCGCGCTCAGTGCCTGATGACGCAAGCACCAGGTGGGGTCGATACCAAACAGTTGCGAGAATTGAGCATTAAAGTCGATCTGTGATTGGTCTATTGAGTCAGTTGGGTCTATTAAGTCTGTTGAGTCTGACCCTATGACCCAACTGACCCTATGACCCCACTGACCCTATGACCCAACTGACCCCACTGAGTCGGCGTCTGGCCGTGCTCGTATTGCTCTGGCACTGCACGTCTCCGCTTCCGTCACCAGCTGCGGAGACCTGTGGCACTATCCGCACAAGCTATAATCCGACGACAGCCCTTCGGTCTGACGCCTTTACCTTAACGCCCGACGATCCGCGCTGGTCCGCGTTTCTCGCCTGGGCCAAGGCGAAAAAGCTCTATACCTTTCAGATCATCGGGCTGAACCAAAAAAAAGATGCGCCACCTGGTATCATCTTCCGCTGGGCCAAAGACACGGTCTGGCAAAAGGATATC
>WTHD01000273.1 GCA_011523265.1 Candidatus Binatota bacterium | reverse complement strand
AACTTTCAAAACCACGCCGGACGCGTCGCTGCCCAGGATGTGATACGGCAGATTATGCCGGCTGTCCCACGGGCTTTTCTTGGCGTTCCGCTCCAAAAATAAAAAAGTCGGCAGGGGCTCAAAGATGGCGCTCCAGACCGTATTGAAATTAATGCTGGACGCCATGATCGCGACCAGGGCCTCATTCGGGCCAACCTCCGGGATCGATACCTGGTCAAGGTGCAGGCTCTTCCTGGGGTCCTTTTCCCAGGACTCCAGCCCCTGGAACATGTTCACGTCGTCCTTATGGGTCGTGACCGCCAGCATTGATTCCGGGAGCGGAAGCCCCTCAAAGTCTGCGGTTTTGGTCTGGCCATCCATGATGGCTTCCCGGATGTTCTGCATCTCCCTCGTCATGGTTATCTACTTCTCCTCCTCGTGGGTTGCTCCGTTGGCATCAGTGAATCGGGTCGATTAACACTCCCGGGTTCAGCAAGCCCTGCGGATCAAGGGCGGCTTTCGCCGCCTGAAGCGCGCTGGCGAACAGGTCCGGGCGTTGCTTCTCGTACTGCGGCCGATGGGTCCGACCGACGGAGTGGTGATGCGTCACCGTGCCGCCATAGCGCACCACCGCCTCGGAAGCCGCGGTTTTGATCTCGTGCCACTGCTCCAGCTCGCTGCCCTTTCTACCGAGTCCGGTAAAGGTGAAATACGGCGCGGGACCGTCGGGATAGACGTGGGTAAAGCGGCACGACAGCACGCCGCCGCCGCACACCTCATCCAGCGCTTTTTGGACATCCCGCATCACGCCGGCGTGGAATGCGTGAAACTGATTCCACGGGATCGAGCTCTCGGTGGTGTCGAATATCGCACCCATGGCGGCCATGGTCGAAAAGGCGTAGGGCATGCGGATAAAGGCGTTACGCCAGTCGCCAACCGAGCCGCCGCGACCGGTAGTCTCTCCACCGCCCTTAATCACCACCCCGTTGGGCGTCGTGCCGCCCAGGTCGGTGCAGCACTCAAGCGCGCGGTTGATCCAGGGTTCGAGCGGATGGTCCGCGGATTCAAAGCCGAGCATGAGCAGGCTGCCGTCCGTCCCATTGCCGACATTGTTCCGTTTGACCTCGGTCGGATCGAGAATGCGACAGTTGGTGGGATACAGGCCCGACTGACTGAGCAATCGAATTGCCTCAACCCCATTCTCGAATTTTTCAAAGTGCACCGCGGTTGACGCTCGATACACGGGGCGGTGCTGCAAGCGCATCCAGGCTTCGGTGATAATGCCCAGAATTCCCTCCGAGCCGATAAACATGCGATCCGGGCTAGGGCCGGCGCCCGACCCTGGCAGGCGGCGCGAGGCGACAGTACCGCTCGGGGTGACGACTCGGGTGGACTCGACCAGATCGTCAATATGGGTGTACAGCGTGGCAAAATGCCCACCCGAGCGGGTGGCGATCCAGCCGCCCAGAGTCGAGAACTCGAACGACTGGGGATAATGCCGCAGAGTATAGCCGTGCGGCTTGAGTTGGGCCTCCAGGGCAGGGCCGTACACGCCGGCCTGAATGCGGGCCGCGCGCGAGGCTTCATCAATTTCCAGCACTTTATCGAGGTGGCGCAGATCGATGGAAACGCTCCCAGGGTAGGCGTCCCCCGTCGGCGGCTCGACGCCGCTGGTGACGCTCGACCCGCCGCCAAACGGAATAGCGGCGGCCCCCACCTCGTTGCACCAGTCTAAAACGGACACCACATCGTCCTCGGTCTTTGGAAAGGCCACCACATCGGGCGGGTTCGGAAAGTCCAGACGGAAGGCCCGTACAATATCGGGCAGGGCCTTGCCGTAGGAATGGGCCGCGCGGTCGTACGTCTCGATTGAGCAGATGCCGGCGAGAGACTCGGGCGGTGAGAGGCGCGGCGCGCGGAGCTGAATGTCCTCAACACGCGGCTCCGGGTCAAGGGTAAAATCGCCGGCCCCGACACTCTCGGCAATGCCTTTGGCGATATTTTTTTTCTGTTCCGGGGTGGGCTGTTCGTCTTCAAAGCCCCAGCCCCAAATAGTGGTTCGACGCTGTGTCATGCTGCCTCCTTGCGCTAATACTTCCCAAACGGGGGTTCCTGAATGGTCATTTGGTACTCGATGAGATGCATCTCTCCAGAGGCGAGCGTCCGGTCCAGGGCCGATCGGAGCTCTGTCGGAGAGTGAACGCGCGTTGCGGGGACGCCAAATGCTGCGGCGAAGGCCAGGAAGACCGGGTTCGTCAGTTGGGCCTGATAGTCCTCCTGGTATGCGGTTCGCTGCAAATAGTCGATCACCCCAAACGCATCATCGTTGACGACAACAAGCGGAAAGCCCACGTCGTGACGCACGCACGTGGCCAATTCCTGAGCCGTGTAGAGAAAACCCCCGTCGCCGATCAGGCCGACAACCGGGGTGTCCGGTCGCGCCAGCTTGACGCCAATGGCGGCCGGAAAGCTGAAGCCGAGCAGACCGGAACCTTTGGCCCCGATAATCCCGTTGGTCTGGTAGGACGGATAAAAATACTCGGCCCAATAGCCAAGCTGGGTGTTATCAATAACCAGGGCGCTGTCTCGTGGCAGTACGGCCCGGATCGCCTGGAGCGACTGAAGTTCGGGCCGCTCCTGGCTGAGGTGCGCGAACTCCGCATCGGCTACCTGTCGCCACGCCGCGGTCCGTTCCTGGCGTGGACCGGCGTAGGGCTCTCCTTCGAGCTGATCTCGTAGCGCTCGGGTAATAGCGGCAATATCGCCGACCAGCGGTACCGCGGCCGGATAATTCCTGCTGATCCAGCGCTCGTCCCAATCGATATGGATCAGCTGTTCGGGCAGGACGAGACCGCGGCGTTTGGCGTCGACCTCCCGCAGTCGAGAACCAATTGCGACTGCCGCATCACAGCCGGGGACGATCTCTTTGACAACCAGTTTGCGCGCCGCATTGCCAAAGGCCAGAGCATGATCTTCCGGGATCACGCCTTTGCCCGGCGTGTTGGTGATGACGGGCGCGCACAGGGCTTCGGCCAGGGCTTGGATGTCTCCGGCAATATTTGCCCGGGAGGCGTCCGTTCCCGCAAGAATGAGGGGCTGTTTTGCGTTGCGCAAAATGGCGACCGCCTCGTCAAGCCGGGGAGGCAGCGACGGAGAGGCTGGAGCGCTGTCCCGTGGTGTTGGGGCCGCCGCGGGTGCTTCTCCGGCCATCAGGTCGGTGGGGACTTCCAAACATACCGGGCCGGGCCGGCCGGTCTGAGCCAGGGCAATGGCGTGCTTGGCAAGCGCATATAGATCATCGTCCGCCCCAGGAATAACCACTTCTTTGGTAATGGTCCGAAAGAGCGCCGTCTGCTCTTCCAGCTCGTGCAGGACGCCCAAGCCCTTGCCGATCTTGGCGGCGTCGATATTGGTCGTGATCATCAGGACCGGCGAGCAACTGCCCCAGGCTTCTTGCAGGGCCGAGACCGTAAAACCCGCACCCGGACCGGTAGACGAGACAATAACCCCCAGCCCACCGCTCGCCCGGGCATAACCGTCCGCCATATGGGTTGCGCCAGCTTCGTGCCGACACCCGATATGCCGAATCGAGGGATCGTGGCGCAGGGACTCGTACAGACCGATATTATGAATGCTGGGGATACCAAAAATGGTCGAGACATCCGCCTCTTTCAGGGCTTGAACGATACCATCGGCTCCTCGGGGCATGCATACTCCCTTCCGAATCTACTTGACCACACCCTTGTGTTTCAGTTGCTCCACCTCATCGCCGTTCAGACCCATCTCTTGCAGGATCTCCCAGGTATGCTGACCAAGAGTGGGCGGAGGGAGGCGCACGGCGCCCGGCGTTTTCTTGAGCTTGGCCGGAATGCCGCCAACCTTGAGTTTGCCGACCCGGGCATGGTCCACCTCGACCGCCATGTTGTTATGCTGGACTTGCGGGTCGGCAAAGGTTTCGTGAAAGGTGTTGACCGGCGCGGCCATCACGTCCGCCCCGCTTAAGCGGCGCATCATGTCGTCCACATCTCGTTTGGCAAACTCGGCCTGCAACGCCTCATTGAGGGCTGCTTCGTGTTGTAAGCGGAGTTCTCCGGTCTCAAAACGCGGGTCCGCCATCAGGTCCTCGCGTTCGATCGCACGGCAGATATTGCGAAAGAATTTGTTATTAAACGAGGCGATCTGAATGTCCCGACCGTCTTTACACCTGAAGGTTCCATAGGGCGCATAAAACGGACTGGCGTTCCCGACGCGCGGCTGGATGTACTGGCTGAGAAAGAATTGACCGACCTGGGACGGCTGGACGTGGATCAGCCCGTCCATCAGGCATAGCTCAATCTGTTGACCAACGCCCTGTTGCTCACGCGTCCACAGGCCGACCATGGCGGCAAAGGCGACCAGATTGGCGCAGGTGGCGTCGGCAATGGCCGGCCCGGCCTTCAGGGGCTTGCCGTCCCGCTCTCCGGTGACGCTCATAAAGCCGGTCAGCGCCTGAGCCAGGGGGTCGATGCCCGGTCGTCCGCCATACGGTCCGTCCTGACCAAAGGCGCTGACCGAGATGCAAATGATTTTCTCGTTGTACGGGCGCGTTTCTTCGTACGTCACCCCCAGCTTGGCTTTGGCTTGGGGGCGGAGGTTGTCGACAATAATGTCGGCCGTTCGGACCAGCCGGAAATACAGGGCTTTACCTTCCGGCTGGGTCAGGTCCAGCACCAGGCCGCGTTTGTTGCGGTTAATCCCGACGTACAGGCCGCTGTCATTCTCGACCCTGGGACCAATGGCACGGGACTCATCTCCATAGGGGGGCTCGATTTTAATCACGTCCGCACCCATATCGCCCAGCATGGTCGCGCCGTACGGACCGGCCAACATGCTGGCGATATCCAGAACGCGAATCCCTTGCAGCGGCAGTGCCATTGGTGCCTCCTTCCCGTACTCTCAACGCTCCGTGCGCAGACGCTAGCACACCACACCCGGATTGCCAAAGGCATGAGCGCTGCCTGGCGTGGTCAAGGGCTAGGCTGGGCGCGGTTTTTTTGCTATGCCCCGAGCAAATCTATCCCAGAAGGAGGGAAATCGTATGCCGCTCTATTTGGACGAAATCTATTGGGAACCGTCCCGGACCAAGGAGGTCCATAATATGTTCAAGGGGGTCTTAAGCGGGGAAACCGGCTTTCCTGAGGGGGTCACGCTGAAGGCCGGACCCTGGGCCTCGAACGAAGAGGCGAAGATGGTGCTGATTCTGGATATCCAGGATCATGCCAAGACCTTCACCACCTTTTCGACCCTCGTTGCCCAGGGGATGATTACCAAACGCCGCCTCACGCCTATTGTTGAGTGGAGCGGTATGGACGGTGTGGTAAACAATCTCTCGTAAGGGAGAAGCGGGGAGGGGGGTGGGTTATGAGGCCTCCTTCCCGAGAACGGGACTCTCTCGCCGGGCGTACCGCATCATAGACTCGTTACCCAGTCATGTCCTCTTCCGATCCACCCCCTCGCCCGCGCGCCATCACCGTCTACTGCGCGTCAAGCAAACGCTGTCCGCAGGTGTATCTGGATGTGGCGGCTGAACTTGGCCAACTGCTGGCGCAACGCGACCACACCTTAATCTACGGCGGTGGCAACAGCGGCCTGATGGGAGCCTTGTCTCGCGCCACGCTTGCCGCCGGCGGGAGGGTGGTCGGTGTTATCCTGACGCGCTTTCTCGAAGACGGCTACGCACAGGCCGGGCATGAAATGCATACCGCCGATGATATGCGCAGCCGGAAGCAGGGACTGGATGAACGGGGGGACGCCTTTATCGCCCTTCCGGGCGGGTTCGGGACATTTGAGGAGGTACTTGAGGTAATCTCCTTGAAACAGCTCGGCTTTCACGCCAAGCCGATTGTTCTGGTGAACACCAACGGCTATTTCGACGGCTTATTGCAGCAATTCGAGCGTGGCTTTGCCGAGGCGCTCATCAACCAGAAATTTCGCGGCCTTTACGCCGCGGTCTCCACACCCCAGCAAGCCCTGGACTGTATCGAGCAGGAACTGGACTGGCAGGAATGATGGGCATTGCGGAGAGTGGTTTCGGTAATGGGGCGAATATTTCAGGATTTTTAACCTGCAGTCCTTGATTCTTCTGCAGGGACACTTGGAAGAGCCTGTCCAGTTATTCGGGCGTAAAGCACATCGAGGTCAAAGTCGCCTTATTCGGCCAACAGATCGTTCCGTGTTCAGGCTTCACGGAGACTTTTCTAAACTCGGACTGCTCCTTGAAAGGTCTTGAGCAACCCTGGTAGGCTGCACTACTGAAGAGAGATAAGACGGCTGTAAGGATAGCTGAGGAAGTACTCGAAAATTGCAAGGAGTTCGCTATGCTTTTTAACGATGATTTTGCCAGTACTGGACGAGACCTGCTGGGGGAAAAGATCGACTACGATGTAGACTATGGGGACCTCGGATTGTCTTCGGACCGGCCCTCAATACCCCAGAATCCGAATCTAGGGGGCGGGGGCGATTTTGGTTTACTGGGCGTGGCCGTGGCTGGCGTGGCTGTATGGGCTATATGCAAGGGAGTAGCCTGGGCATGGCGTAAGATATCGGATTAAAAATAAACGCAACTACACTACGCTTCCTCGTTTGACGGGGGACTGGGCCACTGCACTGCCTCACCATCATTCGGGGAATAAATGTCCCCCTCCTCTTCGAGCCACTCAAAGCTCCCTGCTGAAGCAACAAGCTCGGTGAATTCTTGGACTGAAAGATCGTTCGTGAAGAGTTGAGGCTGCTGGAGTTTTCGGCGAGCGAGAATGAAGGCCGCAAAGGTTTCGACCTGCGCCTGTTCTTGAGGCGTTAATTCTTTGAGTAATTGAGGAAGTCTTTGGAGCATAGCGAAGATTCTTACATTTTATTGTATTGAAAAGCGAGAGGATTGGAACGGGCGTATGTGCTACCTCTCTCGAAACGCTGGCAGGACTTCCTGGGCAAACAGCTCCAATGAGCGCGTGACCTTTTGCGAGTCGAGCCCTGGGAGTTGTGTCCCCATCACAAAATGGGTGCAGTGAAAACGCTGGGAGAACTTCTCCATTTTGCGGGCGACCTGGTCTGGAGTACCGATCATGGCGGCCCGGCCAAAGCCTGAGTCACGGAGTTGGCTGGCGTGAGTGAACTGCCAGCCGTCTGCGTCGCCCGGCGCGTCGTTGGCCTCGGCCAGGATAACGCCGTAGTACTGCATGGAATAGTGCAGATGCTCCTGGACGTCTTCCCAGGCCTGCTCTTCATTCTCAGCGACGTAGACCATCCGGATTTGTCCGATGTTGAACTCGGCCGGATCATGGCCGTTTTCTCTCAGGGTCTGGATATAGAGCGGCGCAGGGTCCGGCCCGATCGTCGCCATGAGATGACAGCCCATTTGAGCTACGCGTCGAATGGCCTTGTCGGCCCGCGCGCCAATCCACAGCGGGATATGCGGTTGTTGGACTGGCCTCGGAGAGAGCGTCAGGTCGCTGACCTGGGTGAAGCGACCCTCAAACGTTACGTTTTCTTCGGTCCATAAGCGACGGACTAGTTCGACCCCTTCCGCCAGACGAGCCGAACGTTCTTTACGGGGGATATGCAGGGAATGAAACTCACCCGCGGCATAACCCTGACCGGCCCCCAGATCAAAGCGTCCGTTGGACCAGATATCGATGCACGTCGTGTCTTCTGCCACTCGTACCGGATGCTGAAACGGCATCAGCAGAATATAGGTCCCGATCCGAATGCGGCTCGTTCGCGCGGCAATGGCTGCGGCGGTCGGCAGGGTAGACGGATTATAGCCGTCTTCTGTGAAATGATGTTCCGCCAGCCAGACGTTGTCATAGCCCAACTCTTCGGCCCGAACAATCTGATCGAGGAGGGCTTGATACAGTGCTGGATAGGGACGGTGCCATTGGGCGGGATTGCGAAAGTCATGGATAATGCCGAATTTCATTCCGGAAAGAGTAAACGTGTCCTTCTCAAATAGATAGAAGCTGGACACGTTTACTCTTTTGCTCCTCCGTGCTGCCGTGTCGCATATTTGGACTGGGCTGTCCAGTCAACATGGGGCGCGCTCTTCTCACTGATTTTCCTGTCTCCATAGGCAGACGCTTCTTTTCCGTGGTAGAACCGCTGGAAAGGGAGGTCCTGATGAAAGTTGCGGCAGGCCGAAAGTTTTTTGTCCGTTTTGGAGAAGCCGCTCAGGCCATTGTGCCGGAGCTGGACTGGGCCTTGATTGAGTCGGACGGCTCCTGGTCGGCCCCGCCAGACGACTGCGACCTTATCGTTTTAGCCGGCGATGCGTATCGCAAAACATTCATCGACGCCATGATACAGCTCCCTCAGCCACGCTGGGCGCATACCGAAGACGCCGGTACGGACGGCCGTTTTTATGACGCCATGCGAGCTAAGGGTGCGCTCGTTTCCCACAGTCCTGGTACAAATGCGCCTGAAGTGGCTGAGTTTGCCGTGGGCTTTGTGCTGTGGTCGGCAAAACGTTTTGGGGAATTGTCTGCCCGTCAACGCCAGCATCGCTGGCAGGAGGCCAAGCTTGAGAGCCTGAGCGACAAAACCGCTCTGGTCATTGGGCTCGGTGCCATTGGCAGTCGCATTGTTACCATGCTCACCGGCTTCGGGATGAGGATTCTCGGTATTCGTCAATCAACTCAGCCTGTGGTCGGGGTGGAGCAGCAAGGCACGCTGGCCGACCTGCACCGATTTCTTCCCGAGTCCGATTTTGTCATTCTGGCCACCCCAGCCACCCCGCAGACGCACGGGCTCATTGGCGCGGAGGAACTCGCCCTCATGAAATCTTCTGCCACCCTGATCAATATCGCGCGGGGAGTCATCGTCGATATGACGGCGCTCAAAGAAGCGCTGCGGGAGGGAGGGCTGCGCCACGCCTGCCTCGACGTCCTGCCCACCGAACCGTGGCCCGCGGACGACGACTTATGGGATATGCCGAACGTGTTTATCACCCCGCATACGGCCTCAACCTCGCCCCTCTATCTGCCGCGGGTTGGTGAACTGTGGCTGGACAATCTCCGGCGTTATGTGGCAGGAGAAGAGCTACGGCATCGAGTTGTGTGGTCGTAGAGTAAACGCGCCCTTCGATTCAAACAGATAGAAGCTGGGCACGTTTACTCTTTGGAGCGACAAGGGCAGCCGCAAGGACTGCCCCTACAGAAGTCTTACAGCACTTCGGCCTCTCGCAATTTCCCCACATCCTCCCAGGAATAGCCCAGCATATCGACCAGAACCTGTTCGGTATGCTCGCCAAACTCCGGAGCCGGGGCTTTCGGGTCGGCCGGAGTCTCGCTCAAGATCAGGGGCGAGCCGACGATCTGTGTTTCGCCCCAGGTGGGGTGAGCATAATCCACGATATAGTCATTGGCCTGCATTTGCGGATCGTCGGGTAGGTCGGTGATATTATTCACCAGCGTATAGATAAAATCCCCACCGTCTCTCAGAATTTGCATCCATTCATCGCGCGGCTTTGAGGCGAAAATTTTATCGATAATGGCGATAATCTCCTCGGCGTTGCGACCGCGCACCTTCATGTTCTCAAAGCGCGGGTCCTTCTCCATCTCCGGAATGCCGAGCGTCTTGCAGAAATCCGACCAGTAGCGGTCAGCTTGCGGCATGGCCAGACAGATCCATTTATCGTCCTGACACTTATAGTGATTCCAGAGCGGGTTTATCGCTTTGGCGCGATAAAAACGTTTGAACTCTTTGCCCAGGGTCAGGCGACAGGCCAGATTGAGCCCCTGGAGGGCCATCATACTGCCCAGATGCGAGGTATCGACCTCCTGGCCGACGCCTAAGCGTTCGCGGGCCAACAAGGCCACGGTGATCCCGTGAGCCAGCATGATGGCACCCATCTGGTCGGCGATACCACCAGTGATATTCATGGGCTCCATGTCCGGCTCACCTGCCGCGGTCATGACCCCGGACCGGGCCAGGCCCATATAGTCGAAGGAGGGTTCTCCGGCGTCCGGTCCGTTCGGACCATAGCCGGTTGCGCTGGCATAGATCAGCTTGGGGTTGTGTTTCGAGAGGGTGGCATAATCAAGGCCAAGCTTGGCCGCCACGCCCTTCCGATAGTTCTGGACAAAAACGTCTGACTTTTCGACCAGCTTATAGACGATTTCTTTTGCCTCGGGCTTCTTGAGATCGAGCGTGAGACTCTTTTTATGGCGGTTGTTGGCCTCAAAATAATAGTTGCGCGCGCCGGTTTTGGCTCCGGCAATTTGCATCACTCCACGCCCGGGGTCGCCTCCCACGCGTTCTTCAATCTTGATGACCTCAGCCCCGAGGTCACCGAGCATCATGGTCGCGACCGGTCCCTGCTGCCATATGGTCCAGTCAAGAACACGAATTCCTTCCAGCGGCTTTGCCATACAATGCCCTCCTTATGATGTGCTTCCTGCGACTATTTCTCGCTTGCCCGAACTCTAGCACAAGGCCAGGAGGCGAACAAAGTGAGCGAGAGAAAAAAGACCACCCAGAGAAAGGGCGCCGTGAGTAATCGAGAGAAGAGGCGATTATTTTTTCTGCGACTCCCAAAACCGATCAGAGACGCTTTTGATCCGATCGCGGAGTTTCACCAGCAGCTCACCGTTACCGTACAGAATAAATACGGTGGCTGCGGCCGCACCAACAATAAAGCCAAACCAGAACATAGACTCTACCTCCTATTGCTTCCAGCGCCTGAAGAGCATCTACTCCGGACTTCCGTGAATCAGGCGGGAGCCTTGTTTGTCTCGTGCAGGAAAGTGGTCACCGTGTCAAGAAAGGCCGCGGGCTGGTCGAGAAAAACATGGTGCCCGGCCTGGGGAATTTCAATTCCTGTGGCCTGCGGACAGGCATGGACCAAGTGGGCTAATTGCTCAGCCGAGAGGGTGCTGCTGTGTTGGCCTCGGATGAACAGGATGGGGCAAATGATACGCGTAAGCTGGGGCTCCAGGTCGCACGGCTGACGGGTCATGACCGCACGATCGCTTTTCAAGTGAAAACGCCCTGTGTGGTCCGGTCTTACACTATGGAGGGCAATATGTCTCAGCAGCTCGGGCGTTGCTCGTGTCTCTGCCGGTAGCAAGCGAAATCGAGTGTAGACATCGGCCTCGGTGGAGTACACTGGTGGTGGTAGAGAACGCAGCAAATGCATCGTGCGACTCGAGCGCAGCCGGGGACCGATATCAACAATGACGCATGCGCCATAGCTCGTTGTGACTGTCGTGGCGTAACGTAGTGCTACAAAGCCCCCGAGCGAGTGACCCATAAGAATGGGAGCACTGAGTTCAAGAGCGGTGATAACGCCTTGAAGGTCCGCGACGTAATCCGTGATCTCGTAGGCGGGTGGATGCGTCCAGGCACTCTCTCCATGACCGCGCAGATCGAGAGCAAGTACGCGGTGCGTCCGCGCCAGAGCCGGGGCAATATGGTCCCACCAATGAGCGTGCGCCGAGCCGCCGTGAAGCAGGATGAGCGCGGGATTCGCTGCCTCGCCCCACTCCAGGTAATGCAAGGCAAGGCCGTTCACCTGGATGAAGCGGCTCGTGGGGGTCTGACGCATGGGCACTGACTATTGCCCGGCTCAGATGAAAGTGCAAGGCGATTGCCGCGTCCTGAGGCGGAGCGTGGGACGCTAGCGGCAGAAAGACGACGTTGGCTAGGCAGTCGGTTTTGGCGCGCTATAATGGAACGGTCATGGATAAAAAGACAAAGTTTAACATCTGGTATCTTTTTATTGCACTCTGGGGTGTCGTCATCCTGCATAGCGTATGGATGCAGGCGACCCGCATTGAGCAGATCCCCTACAGCCAGTTTCAGGAATATTTGAATGACGGCCGTATCTCAGAGATTCGTATCTCGGAGCACTATATCCAAGGTACGCTCAAAGATTCCGTCGAAGGACACCCCAGCCAGTTTGTGACGGTCCGAGTTGCTCCTGATCTGGCCGAGCAGCTGGCCACCCGCGAGGTCCGCTTCGCTGGGGAGATTGAGAGTACCTTTGTCAGCGACCTGCTGTCCTGGATTCTGCCTGTCCTATTATTCTTTGGCGTTTGGCTGATTCTCATGCGACGAATGGCTCAGCGTGGCGGCTTCGGTGGCGGCTTTATGTCGATCGGGAAGAGTAAAGCCAAGATTTACATGGAGCAGGATGTCAAGGTTCGTTTCACTGATGTGGCCGGAGTCGAAGAAGCCAAGACGGAACTCCAGGAAGTTATTGAGTTTCTCAAGACGCCGGAAAAATTCAGTCGGCTCGGGGGGAAAATCCCCAAAGGTATTTTGCTGGTCGGACCGCCGGGGACCGGAAAAACCCTCCTGGCCAAGGCGGTGGCGGGAGAAGCTCAGGTGCCGTTTTTCTCGATCAGCGGCTCCGACTTTGTCGAGATGTTTGTCGGCGTCGGGGCGGCCCGCGTCCGAGACCTGTTTACTCAAGCCAAAGAAAAAGCCCCCTGCATTATTTTCATGGATGAACTGGACGCCCTGGGTAAGGCGCGTGGTATGGGACCCGTCTCGCACGATGAGCGGGAACAGACCCTGAACCAGCTACTCGTGGAAATGGACGGGTTTGATCAACGGGCCGGGGTGATTCTGATGGCGGCCACCAACCGACCTGAGATTCTGGACCAGGCCCTGCTGCGGGCCGGGCGCTTTGACCGCAACGTGGTGGTAGACCGGCCGGACAAAACCGGTCGGCTGGCCATTCTTCGGGTGCACGCCCGCGCCGTTCCCCTTGAGGCTGAAACCGACCTGGAAGTGGTTGCTGCCATGACACCAGGCTTTGCCGGTGCCGACTTGGCCAATATCGTCAACGAGTCGGCGCTGCTGGCGGTCCGGCGCGGCAAAGACACGGTGGGCTTATCCGAACTCCAGGAAGCGGTTGAGCGGGTGATTGCCGGACTGGAAAAGAAGAATCGTGTCCTGGGCCAAAAAGAAAAAGCGCGCGTCGCCCACCACGAGATTGGGCATGCGTTGGCGGGCATGTCGTTACCGGGGTCGGATGAAGTGCAAAAGATCTCGATTATTCCGCGCGGGGTCGCGGCCTTGGGCTATACCCTCCAACTGCCGAGCGAAGATCGGTTTCTTCTGACCAAGTCCGAGTTGGAAAACAAAATTGCGGTGCTCCTCGGTGGTCGGGTGGCCGAAGAGCTGATTTACCAGGAGGTTTCGACCGGGGCCCGGGACGATCTGCTCAAGGCAACGGATACGGCCAGGAGTATGGTCAAAGCCTACGGCATGAGCGACACGCTCGGTCAGCAAAGCTTTGACCAGGAGCGCCAGCCCATGTTTCTGCAAAACGGCCAACCGCACGGGCCGGGCGACTACAGCGAGGAGACCGCTCGGGAGATCGATAATGAGGTTCGCCGTATTATCGAGGAACAGCATGCGCGTATCACCAAAATATTGAAGGCGAAGCTCCCCATTCTGCGTCAGGCCGCCCAGGTCTTGTTAGAAAAAGAGACCATATCCGGGGAAGAGCTGGAAAGGGTTGCCGCTCAGTTCGAGAGGCAGCCCGACATAGCGCCGGCGACAGTCGAGGTGGACTGAGCGTTTCGGCAGGGAGATGCCCCTCTTGCCAGCCGTGGGGAAAAGGGTAAACGTGTCCTCCAATAGACATTATATGCTGGACACGTTTACCCTTTAGGGCAGTATCTGTCCTGCTGGGTGGGCAACGCACTGGATGAGCCAAAAAGGAGAGTGTCATGAGCAAGGAAGCGTTTACGGTCTCTGTCCCGGATGAGGTGTTGACGGACCTGCGGGAGAGGCTGGCAAAGGCGCGCTGGCCGGGCGAGTTCGCCAACGAGCAGTGGACGTACGGGACGAATCAAGCCTATCTCCAAGAGTTGGTCGAATACTGGTGTACCGACTATGACTGGCGCGCGGCTGAGCGCGAGATGAACGCCTTCTCCCATTATAAGACAACGATCGAAGGGGTTCCGATCCACTTTATCCACGAGCCGGGAAAAGGTCCGAATCCGACACCGCTGATCCTGAGCCACGGCTGGCCGTGGACCTTCTGGGACTTTCAGAAAGTCATTCGGCCGCTGGCCGATCCGGCCGCGTTTGGTGGCGACCCGAACGATGCGTTTGATGTAGTTGTGCCGTCCCTGCCGGGCTATGGATTTTCCACCCCGCTGACCACCCCAGGCATCAATTTCTGGCGAACGGCCGACCTGTGGCGCGGGCTCATGCAGGATGTTCTGGGCTATAGAAAATTTGCCGCTCAGGGCGGAGACTGGGGGGCGCTCATTACCGCCCAACTCGGGCATAAATACGCCGAGCACCTGCTCGGCTGTCATGTCAACCTCATGGTTCCACTGGATGTTTTTGTCGGCCCCATGCCCGAGGCGTCCGAGTATGGTCCGGGGGAGGAAGGCTGGTACGAAAAGAACCTGAACTTTTTTACTGCCGAGAGTGGCTACTCCGCCTTGCAGACCACTAAGCCACAAACCCTGGCCTTTGCCCTGAATGACTCTCCGGTTGGGCTGTGCGCCTGGATCCTGGAAAAGCGCCGCACCTGGAGCGACTGCAACGGGGATGTCGAAAAACGTTTTAGCAAGGATGACCTGTGCACCACGATGACGTTATACTGGATCACCCAGAGCTTTGGCACGTCTGCGCGCTATTATTACGAAGCAACCCATAACCCCTGGCAGCCGTCGCACGAGAAGACGCCGGTTGTCCAGGCGCCGACCGGCGTTGCGGTTTTTTCGGAAGAAGTTATTCTCATGCCGCGCAAGTGGGCCGAAGGGTATTATAATTTACACCGGTGGACGCCCATGGCCTCGGGTGGGCATTTTGCGCCGATGGAAGAGCCCGAACTCTTGGTCAATGATATCCGCGCCTTTTTCCGGCCACTCAGAGCATAAGCTGTCAGGAGTGAGCCCGCACGAACAGGACAACACCTATGAAACTCAACGGAACGCGAACCATTCCAGCCTCCCAACAGAAGGTGTGGGACTTCCTGATCGACCCGAACCAACTCGCCAAGTGCATGCCAGGTTGTGAGAGTCTGACACAGAGCGGCGAGAATGAGTACAGCGGGGAGATCAAGGTGGGCGTAGCCGCGGTCAAAGGCGTCTACAACGGGACGGTCAAGATGGAGGAGATCCAGCCCCCCTCGCATTACAAGCTCAGCCTTGATGGGAAGGGTAAGCAGGGCTTTCTCAAGGGGACGGGCACGGTTGATTTAGCCGAGCAAAACGGCCAGACCCTACTGACCTACCACGGCGATGTCCAGATCGGTGGGCTGCTGGCCAGCGTCGGACAACGCCTGGTAGATGGTGCGGCGAAGATGCTGATCGGTCAGTTCTTCAGAGCTATGGAGACCGAAATCCAAACCTTGCCCGATGAGGTCAAATCCGGGAAACGGGGCGGGCTGTGGCAGACCTTCGTCAGATGGCTGAGCAGTCTGTTTGGAAAAGGAAGCTCAGCGTAACCACCGTGTCACCGTGAATACGCACTTCAAAATCGGTATTGCTCAGCTCAGCCCGCGTCTCGGAGATGTTGCCGCCAACCTGACCCTCTACGAACAGGCCATCGACCACGCCAAGAACGAGGACGTTGAACTGCTCATTTTTCCCGAGTTGAGTCTGACCGGCTATCACCTGCGGGACATGGTGGCGACGGTTGCCCTGCGTCAAGACGCGCCGGAGTTCGTCCAACTGCGGGAGCTGAGCAAATCGGTGGCCTGTCTGGCCGGGCTGGTCGAAGAGAGCCCGGACTTTCGTTTTTATAACGCTGCCGTTTATCTCAGTGCGGGCGATATTCATCACGTTCATCGCAAGGTCTACCTGCCGACCTATGGCATGTTTGACGAGCAGCGCTATTTCGCACGCGGGGATAGCGTGCGCGCCTTTGATACCCCGTACGGTCGCGCGGCAACCCTGGTGTGCGAAGATCTGTGGCATCCGTCCACGGCGTATATTGCGACCCTCGACCAGGCCCTGATGCTCATTTGCCCGTCGTCCAGCCCGCTGCGCGGTATTGCTGACAATAGGGAGCGGGACGAGAACGCGCGCTATTGGGAGGCGCTGAATCGCGTCTATGCCGAAACCTTCGGGGTGTTTGTGATCTACGCTAATCGGGTCGGCTTTGAAGACGGGGTGGGGTTCTGGGGCGGCTCGGAGGTGATCGACCCTTTTGGGCAGTGCATTGCCAAGGGACGCTATTACGAGGAAGATTTTGTGACCGCGGACATCAGCCTGGATGTCGCCCGGCGCAAGCGTGTCGCTGCGCCGCTCTTGCGGGATGAGGACATCGACCTGACGATTAACGAATTACTGCGGATACGTGGACGGAGACAATAAACGCGCAACAGGAGGACCGAGCATGTCTTACGCGGACGATGTTATTGCCATTCAGCAACTGCTCCATACCTACTGCCATGTGGTAGACCGTGGCACGGTGGACGAAATCGCCGACCTGTTTCATACCCACGCGGTTCTGCTTCCGGCATACGAAAGCGACAAGCGCTATGAGGGCCGCGACGCCGTGAAGGGCTGGTATGCCAACTACGACAATACACTACGGAACGGGGTGCGCTTTCTGCGCCACAAAATCGAGTCGCCCGTGATTGAAGTAGCGGGCAACGCAGCCACTTCAACCTGCTATCTGGATGCCGACGCCATCACAAAGTCGACGAATAAGCCCATGATCGTCTTTGGCCGCTATGATGACAAACTCATCAAAGACGCAGGCCGCTGGTGGTTTAAGGAACGCAAGATCATTACCTACTACAGCCTCACGGCCGACGAATATACACCCGGACGCGGGGCAGAATAGCTCCCGTTAGTATCTTCTCTCCTCCTCAGTCCCGGCGTTCTCCTACTCAGCACCGGCTAAAACCGTTACTGACGGTGACTCTCTTGTCCTCACCGTTGGGACAAGAGTGTGCGCTGCTGAGTGGGCTTGGTTGACGCTGTGCGGCCACGCAAGATAGGTTGCTGCGCACCGCTTTGATCCAGGGAGTGGGCGTATCTATGAAGAGTATCGTGTTGGTGAAGCAGGTGCCCGTGGTTTCGGCCATGAAGCTCGACCCGGAAACAAAAACCCTCCAGCGGGAGGGCGTACCGTCCGAGGTCAGTTCGTTTGATATCCGTGGATTGTTGAAAGCGCTGGAACTGCGGGACGAACACGGCGGCGAAGTGGTTGCGCTGACGATGGGGCCACCCCAGGCAGAGGAGGCGCTGCGCTACTGCCTGGCCCTGGGAGCGGACCGGGCCGTGCATCTGACGGACCGGGCGTTTGCCGGGGCAGACACGCTGGCGACCGCGCGCACCTTAGCCTTGGCGTGCGAGCGAGAAGGCTATGACCTCATCCTATGTGGTCGGCATAGTACCGATGCGGAAACCGGTCAGGTCGGACCGGAGATTGCCGAGCTGCTCGATATTCCTCAGGTGACGGGCGTAGCCGCATTAACGCTCGACACCAATGTGAAGACTCTCCGGGTTGAGCGTGAGACCGATAGTGGTTTTGATACCCTTGACTGCCCCCTGCCGGCTCTGGTGTCGGTCACCGAGGATCTGGCGCCGGAACGTTTCCCCAGGAAAGCCGAGCGGCAAGCCGCTCAAGAGAAGCCGGTGGAGACGGTAACGGCGAGTGACCTCTCGGCGGACCTTGCCCGATTTGGAGCCGCGGGATCGCCGACCTGGGTGGAGTCTGTCCAGACTGTTGAAGACAACCGTGAGAGCCGTGTGCTCGAAGGGGAATTACCTGAACAGATAGATACCCTGGTTCAGGCCCTCTTGGCTCGTGGGCTGTTTGGAACGTGGACCGATGATGGGACCGCGAACGAAAAGAAAGTCCGAAGCGCTGACCCCGAGCCGGGGAAAGCGGTCTGGGTTATGGCTGAAACCCTGGGTGACACGCTCCGGCCGGTCAGCTTTGAGCTTTTGGGAAAGGCTGTTGAGCTGTCGGCCCAGTACGGCGGCGAAGTGGGTGCTGTTTTAATCGGCAACGGTCTTGAAGCCCATATTGCACCTTTAGCTGAGTATGGCGCCGACGTGGTCTACCGGGCTGAGGATACCCGTCTTGCCTGCTATGACACCGACCTGTACACCGCGCTGTTGAGTCGGGCGGTTCAAGAACACAAACCACAGGTAGTGCTACTGGGTTCAACCGCGATTGGCCGTGACTTGGCGCCGCGAGTTGCGGCGCGGCTTGGTCTAGGCCTCACCGGCGACTGTGTGGATCTGGAAGTTGACCATCAGGGGCGCTTGCTGCAACTCAAGCCCGCGTTTGGTGGCAACATCGTTGCGCCGATTCTGTCAAAAACGACACCCGCAATGGCGACGGTCCGATCGGGTATGCTGTCTCCCTCTCAGCCCGTCGCCGGCTACCAGGCACGGGTGGAAAGACTGACGCTTGAAGATGATGTCCACAGCCGGGTGCAACTGGTGTCACAAACGGGCGCCGACGCAGCCAAAGCCGCAGCCCTGGATGCCGCGGACATCGCTGTTGGCGTTGGGAAAGGCATAGGCGGGCCGGAGAATCTGCCCGTGCTTGAACAACTGGCCGATGTATTAGGCGGAGTGCCGCTGGCTTCGACGCGGGATATTTCGGACCTGGGTTGGCTTCCCCGGCAACATCAGGTCGGTATCACCGGTCGGGCGATCGCACCGAAGCTGTATTTTGCTATTGGTATTCGCGGTGCGTTCGAGCATATGGTGGGCTTGCGCAAGGCCGGTACCATTGTGGCTATCAATATCAAAGCGAAAGCGCCGATATTCAAAACGGCCGATCTCGGCATCGTCGGCGACTACGCCGAAGTCGTGCCGCTCTTGACCGAAGCCTTACGAAAGGCAAAGGCGGAGCGGTAAACTTGTCTCGCGCTAAGAGCCGCAGTTCTCTCTTACGCCGCCCACCAACGCGGGATCCTCGTCGGCTCAGCAGAGCAATACAGGGCTTGGATCTTCCGCGGGTCGAGAGCCAGGTGCTGACAGATCCACAGGAAGCTGAACGGGCTCTCATCTTGTGAGAAGAACCACATCCGATCCAACTCAAACTGAGAGAGAAACAAGCTGTTACCCTTCCGCACGAGATCGCGTACCACAAAGGCATCGGATAAAACGTTACGGAGGAGCGCCTTGAATGGGTTGTATGACGAATAGCGGGGCTGCTGCTCGCCACCTTCCACATCCACCATCATCATCATATCCACAGCAGCATGCATCATAGCTATAGCTTACTAGCTGTTAGTGCAGATTTTGCAACCCCCCTATCGCTTTTCCCACCGATATTTTTACGCGGCAGATATTTTTCTCGAAGATCGTGAACATTTCTCTAGGAGAGGCGCGAGCCTTGACATCGAAGGGCTGGCCGCGTCCGATGCCTTATGTTGGCCACGCCGTCTGGAGCAGTTGGAATAATTCCGCAAACTGCCGCTCGGTCAGATCCAGCGCTTGGGTGACGTCAGGCGGCCTGGGCCATACCCGGTCAGGAAACTCAACACCATCTACCGTCCGCGGGGTGGCGTAGCGCGGGATCACATGAAAGTGGACATGCCTGTCAACCATCATGAGTAACAAATAGTTAATTTTGTCAAAGGCGAAGACTTGTTTGAGCGTTCCTTCCAGATCCGCCGTGACTGTATGCAGCTCGGTAAAAGCCTCGGCCGAGACCTCCGCCATGCTCGTGGCCTCCGAGCGGCACACCAGCACGAGCGAACCGACCGTCACTTGCTGTGGGCGCAGTAAGACCGCCCAGTGTGTATACTCACGCAGCAGGGTGTTCGGGTAATTGAACTTCAACAAGGTTTCATGCGGCATGATTTTATTCCTCTCTGTCCGGAAACTATGCGGTCTCGGAAAAGGATGCAATGTGCAGTTGCTCACGCGTATGGAGCGACCGGGAGG